>JAIOQL010000158.1 GCA_021413405.1 Leptospira sp. | reverse complement strand
GTCCTGTGAAAAAATCAATAAATGCGATTTGGGCACAGTAAGTTTTCTTCAGAAACAGAGAATTCTCTGTGAAGATATGCTCAGCTCCGCCATGACGGAAGATTCTGAGAAAGTCTACCGTTCTTTTATTAAATGTATAGGTGACACACCATGCGAAAAACTAAATACCTCCGATTGTTACGCAGCCCATTAGTAGGCTGAATTGCTTTTCAATTCTTTTGCATTTCTGATTTTTTTTTATTTTGCGCACCTTCTCTATTGGAATGTTTCCGAAAAAAATCGCCCGCGAATACTGATTTTCGCTTCGTTTGTATTTTACTGCTGGTGGAGTCTTCCATTTTTTTTCCATTTTCTTTTTATAGTCGGATTGAATTATTTTGTCTATTCCGCATTCCGGAAAAAATATACCGGAAAAGTTCTTGCGTTGATTGTTTCAATAAATCTTACGAATCTGATTTTTTTTAAATATTTCTATTTTCTGACAAAAACTCTGGGTGATATCACTTCTCAAAAATTATTCTATGATTTTTCCTCAAAAAATTCTCCCGTATATATTAATATTGTCCTGCCTTTAGCAATCAGTTTTTATACATTCCAGATCATTGCGTTTCACGCCGATGAATTCCGGGGAGGTATGAAAGTGAATGTAAAATTACATGAATTTATACTTTTTATTATGTTTTTCCCACAATTGATTGCCGGCCCGATTCTCCGGACAAATGAATTCCTTCCCCAAATCGGGAAAAAAAAGAGGATCGGAAACAGGACTCTCGATGTAGCTGTTTATTTTATCCTTTCCGGGCTCGTTAAAAAGGTGGTGATTGCTGACAGTATCGCTTATCGCATAGATCCTGTTTTTTTGAATCCGGGTCACTATTCCTGGCAGAGCATTATGATTGCGGTCTACGCTTTTTCCATTCAGATCTATTGCGATTTTGCCGGATATACTGATATGGCGAGAGGACTTGCATTTTCTCTCGGGTATAAAATTCCCGCTAATTTCCGTGCCCCTTATTTTTCTGTCAGTTTCCGGGAATTCTGGACGCGATGGCATATTACTCTTTCCACGTGGCTTCGTGACTATTTATATATTCCGCTCGGGGGAAACAGAAATGGAAAACCTGATACATACCTGAATCTCGGGATAACCATGATATTGGGCGGGCTTTGGCATGGAGCGAATTACACATTTCTTATTTGGGGATTGCTTCAAGGTATTTATCTCTCCGTTGAACGGTTCTTTTTTCCGGTAATGGAGCTGACTCTTAAAGCGAAAATAATTCGTGGGATTATTATCTTTCATATGGTTACATTTTCCTGGATATTTTTCCGGTCCGATTCGATTCACACTGCTTTAACCCTGCTGTCGCAGCTTTCTGGGGGGGGCGGGAAAAAGATGTATGATCCAGACTTTATCGCGATATGTTTTTTACTGTTTTTGTTTCTGCATGTGATTGAGTATGGAAAATTTAAAATTCCATCATTTCTCCCCGGGAAAAAATATTTGTATCCGGCAATGGCGCTTATTGTATCAATTGCTGTTGCGACTCTTGGTTCCAGGTCCGGTGCATTCATTTATTTTCAATTTTAACAGACTTTGCATAGAAGAGAATTGTGAGAAAACATAGTATTCTGAAAAAAACGGTTATGACTAAGTTCAAGGTTCAGACTTTCATCCTCTTATTTTTTGCTTTGGATAAACTTCTGATGATCCCGGATGTGCGTTATTTTTTAACGGATGCTTCCCGTCTGAATCCGTATGCAGAAACACTGGAAGATACTGAAAACAGTTATTTTGGTGAGGCAGAAAAAAGCGGAAAAAAGATTTTCTGGAACTTCGGAACATCCAGATCTTTTCCTTTCTATTACCTGCCTGTTGACCGTATGACTGCACATGATAAATTTATCAGTCCGGAAGGAAAACGGAAATTACTCCAATGGTACGCAGTGAATTTTTCTGCACCAGCGGCATTACCTTCTGTTCACTATACGAGGATTATGCAGATGATCGGGAGGGGAAAGCGACCGGAATTTATATCAATTGAGATTTCTTTTTTTCCGTTCAACAAAAACTCAAATCTGAATCGATTTATGCGTCTCGAATCAATACCGCTGCCGTTTGTTCTGGCACATCTGACTGATTTCCCGTTTGCATACGCAGGTGATATTCTTGCCTCGAGGGCATTTTTTCTATCAAGATATAAGATTTCAGCTTCGGCAATCGCAAAGAATCTTTCCGGAAAGAAAAAAGAAAGTTTTGATCTCACCCAGTTTATGGAGGCCAAAAATAAAGGGGGAAAACTTAACCGGGAATATAATGACTCCGATTTTTCAGATACGAATGCGGACGATCTGGATGAGAGTGATGCAGAGAAAATATTTTTTCCTTTTCCGGGAACCAGGGCCGCACTTGAGTCCGAGTTTTTTTCCGGCTGGGAGAAAGATGATATGCAAATTCATTTTTTAAAGAAAATCCTGGAAATTTCCCGGACCGAGAATATTCCCATAGTTTTCTGGATGCCGAAACTGCAGAAAGGATTCCTTGATCTCGAAAACAAATACGATATACCCGGTACACTCGGGTTGGAAGTTCAAGAACTTTGTAAATCCTGGAATGTTCCTCTGATCCGTTTTTCTGCACCAGGAGAAATAGAATGCAATTATTTTAAGGACGCTAGTCACCTTTCGCCGCGATGCTATAATGAATTGATTTTAAAAATAATTGGATCTGTTCGGAATAACTGATCTTATTTCATTGGGGATGCAACCATCCTTCACGGGAATCCTCCGAATCTATTTCTTTTACATTTCCAATGGTAATTTTGTTTTTCTGGAACAATATTTCAGGAAAACCAGGATCATTCAGATATATTCCAGTCAATTTCCCGTTTTCTTCTTCCACTATTCTTATTTTCGCAGTTGAAAAAATAATCATCGCGCTTCCATAAATTGATATTCCCCAGATTTTCTCATTGTCGAGGGTAAAACTGATCCAGTTTTGCCGAACCTCCGAAAACTGGTAAACGCCGAGATCCGAATTTACAATTGCTATGTGACTTCCGATTTGCAGATGAATATCAATGTCACCCCGGAGAGGCTGACGAAACCATTTTCGCGAACCTGCTGAATAGGCGAGGATGTCTGATTTTGTGACAATAATTCCGAGATCTCCTCTCGACTGATTTAGTAACGCGCGTTCACCGTTGTTCCGAATACTGGAAATTTCTTCGTTTCCATTTTTTACTATTACAAAATGCGATAGGGTTTCGATAATCCGGAAATTTGACGGGTAGCGATTTTTTATTTCTGCCTTTCTTTCATTTTTCCAATCGGCCCCGGCTTGTTTAAGTCTGGGGCCAAAATTCAGATCCATTTCCATATGCGGATCCATCTGTATTGCGTTTTTTAAAACCTGCAAATTATTCTTACCATCTGGAAAAATACCTGGCGACAGGATGGTATGTAGCAGAAATAGAATAGCAAACTTAGACTTACCGAAAATTATCGGGGATGATTTTAGATTTCGAAAATCAATTTCTCTCACCTGTTAATTGTAACCCGGAGGAATAGATTATTCAATAGGGATAAGCCGCAGGGTGCGGGAACTACCTATTAAAATTCTGAAGATCAATGCAATGTGCTATTTACTTGACAGTCATCAGGTGGAATGCCTTTTTTGAACAATAGGAAAAACCCGTAGTTTTTGGTTTTTGCGGGAATTACTCATGAAACTACAGACCAGAAGCCGCATTGATAAAATTTTTCTTTCCGTTTACATCATCGTACTGATTCTCTGGATTGCCGAAGAAATTTATACACTTACCAATCCTCCTGAGATCTATGACAGGGCCCGTCTGCTAATTGCAATCCTTGAAATATCAGTCGCAGCACTTTCTTTTTTCGTCATAGTGAATCTTTATCTTGAACTCAGATCAGTCGGTCAGGAAGTTCATATGGCCCGGGAGCTGATCCATGATCTGAAGGCACAGAACAAACTCCTGAAAGGACAGGAAAGCAGTTTCTGGAATTCGCTAGAAAATCAGCTGGATCAGTGGAAATTGAGTGACGCAGAAAAAGAGATCTCCGTATTTCTTTTAAGGGGATTTTCGAACCGGCAGATTGCCGCTGTCCGGGAAAAAAGTTTACGTACCATTGAAAACCAGACTTTTTCTGTTTACCAGAAATCCGGGATGAGGGGAAAAGTTGAATTTATTTCTTATTTCATATCGCCACTTTTACCGGAGGAGTAGGGGGCTCTTATTTCAATTTCATCATAATCATTTTATTTCCAATTTCTGCTGATTGGTCTATATAAAAATGATCGGTGAGTTTCCGGATAAGCAGGATACCGAGACCCTGTTCACGATAATCTCCCAGGTCAAGAGATTTGATTTTTGCGAGATTCGCCTTTAGCCCGAAATCGCGGACACGGATCTCCAGTTTTTCTTTGAAAAATTTTATTTCAATAAAGATGGGTTTGTCATGTCTTCCGAGATAAGCATGCTTTATAACGTTTAAAATCGCTTCCCCTATGATCAGTTTAATATCGGCAGCATCTCCGAGTGCAAAGCCGTTGTCGCGGGCGAGGTTAAACACAAAGTTTCTCGCGGTTGTAATAAATTTAGGATCCGATGGAATTTGCAAACGGAACAGGTTTGCATAGTCGGTAAGTTTTGTGTTTTTATTTTCTTTCATCTGAGCTATATGCAATGTAGGATGACTGCGAAAATTGAAAAGGCTTTGCCGTTTCATAAGTATTTATCAGCCAAATCTGCGTCATCCGTGTTCCATTTTTCTAACCCCGGAGTAATTTTGTTTTTTTATTCAGAATATAATTACAAACCAGAAAAGGAATTCGCCCGAATCGGGGAGAATCATTCTCCCACCGGGTGAATTCCTTTTCGAAAAAGAGACTTAAAATTTTTATCCGCGGGGATGAAATTTTTTATGAACCTCTTTGAGTGTCTTGTTTGCCATATGAGTATATATCTGCGTTGTAGAAATATCAATGTGACCGAGAAGTTCCTGAACGGAACGGAGATCAGCATGATTTTCCAGGAGATGGGTTGCAAACGAATGGCGGAGGGTGTGCGGTGTTACTTTCTTTTTAATTCCAGTCCGTTTTATATAGTGATTCAAAAGTCTCCAAACTGATTTGCGGTTTATGTAAGAACCTTTTTTAGAAACAAAAAGATATTCGCAAGGACGTCCTTTCAGAATTTCAGGTCTGCTTTTTGCCAGGTATTTATTTAGAATAGAAAGAGATTTTTCTCCAAACGGTACAAGTCTTTCTCTTCCTCCTTTTCCTTCGACAGTCAGTGTCATTGTATTCAGATCCACATCCGAAAGTTTCAGGCTGCATGCTTCAGAGATTCGCAATCCAGAGGAATAAAGTAATTCAAAAATGCATTTGTCACGGAGTTCGTGAATATTATCTTCGCTGATTTTTATGAAAAGTTCATCTATTTCGTCCTGCGTCAGGTGATCCGGGATTTGTCTTGAGACTTCAGGGGTTTCAATTTTATCGGTCGGGTTTATATCAACCTGTTTTTCATCACGGAGAAACTTGTAGAATTGCCTGATCGCAACCACTTCCCGGGCAAGTGTTTTAGAGGAGATTTTGCGGTTTTTCTCTTCGGTCAGGAATTTCATTATATCGTTACTCTGCACTTCCAGCAGATCGATATGCTGTTTGTCCAGATATGTTTTAAATTTGTTTAAATCATATCCGTAAGAATAGATCGAATTGTCGCTTAAACCTTTTTCTACGGAAAGGTATTCCTGAAAATTCTGCAGTAATTTGCCCTGAGATGTTGCCAATTTAAATCTCTCTTTTGTTCAGTATTAGATTACTAAAAGATTCGGACAAAATGCCCAACAAGACATAGATTTTTTTTCCTATCCAAAGATAGTTTGAAAAAAAAGGATTCTATTTGAAGACTTAAAAAAAAATTTTTTCTACTTAAAAATCATGAAATTACCGACCGCTTTGCTTCTGATAATTGGACTTGGATTTTCCGGGTGCGCAGAAGAAAAGTCCATCACAGAGGAAGCTTTTATTAAAGAAAAAGAGGGAAAAAAATCGGAAGCTCTTTACCTGTATTCTCTTGCCCTGAAGAAAAATCCGAATTATCCGGCTGCAAATAAGCGGTTGGGAATGATCCTTTCCGAGTCCGGGGATTCAGTGGGAGTCGCAATATTTCACCTGGAAAAAACGAGAGAATTCGCCGCGTCTGATGAAGAGACTGACCTGAAATTATTCGATCTTTATATTCTGACTGAAGATTTTGTAAAATTACAAATTCTGCTGGATGAGTTAAAAGAATCGCTTTCCGAAGAAGATTCGGTTTTTCTGGATAATATGGCTCAATGCCACAAAAACCCTGCAAAGTCTAAAGAAATTGCGAATAAAACAAAGTTAACTCCGGGAATTCAGCAATTCGAATTTAAATTGAATATTTTGAACGGTTGCAGGAAGAATGCGGGATTACAACAAATCAATGGGTAAGAAAATTCTTAAAATTTTCCTGATGTTCATCACCGTTCTCGCAATTTCTGAGATTTCGCTGAGAGTCCTCCGCCCGGAAGCACTGGAATTTTACAGGATTCAGAAAAATTATCACAGGCTGGATCCCGATTATTTTGTGGACCTCGAACCAAACGTGAATGTGCGTGTGAAACATTTTCTGAATTTCTATAATATTACTTTTTCTACAAACGAAAGCGGGTTTCGTGCGACGGATAGTATCGATAATTCATTTCCGCAGATTGCATGCATCGGGGATTCAGTTACAATGGGATTTGGCGTTGATGATGAAGATACATTTTGCAGAAAACTGAACGGATTCCGGGATTCATCTGGCAAGATATTCAAATCTGTCAACCTCGGGGTTGATGCATATGGACCCACAGCGATTTCGCTCAAGCTGGAAAAATACCTTCCTCTACTGAATACGAAGATTCTATATTATTTTCCGAGCACCGGAGATGAAATTGATGAGCGTGCTTTTTTTGAAAGAAAAGCAAATCCGGGAGCCGACCGGATATTTAAACTCCAGTTTCTTGCTACAAAATACAGTTACCTTGCACTCGCAGCCAAAATTTCACAGGAGCAATTGACATACCGGTTTCTCGAAACATTTCTCTGGCCTGTGAATAAACTCAATAAAACCATTGATTGCAGGAATAATAAATTTCCGCAGGATGAATGCACTGAAGTCTATTCTGCGGAATTCAGCCTCACCGGGGAATTTCTGCGCAAACCTCCTGTTCCGAAAAATCAACCACCTGTTTTTCCGGCCAAAGAATGCAGCGATACTCTTGCAGATTATAATATCCCGGATTTCATGCTCAAATCCATTGATAAAATTATTATGCTTTCAAAAACGGGAAACATCAAACTGGTGATGGTTCTTCTTCCTATCGATGTGGAGACTGCCTATTGCTCCCAGCGGGGCAGGCAGCATCATTTTTATACTTACCTGACTACGCTTAAAAAATATCTGGAATCAAAGAAAGTGGATGTTATTGATATGAATCAGATGACTGGGCAGATGAAAGATGATAAAGGCAGGTTGAATCCAAGGCCTTATTATATCCCGGGCGATGGTCATTATACAAAACTTGGAAACCAGTGGGTGGCCGGGACACTTCTCCGGAAAACAAAAGAGATGCTCAAGTAATGCTTTTTAATTCACTGCATTTTTATGTTTTCATACTCATTGTAATCCCGGTATTTTTTTACCTGGAAAAGAAGGGGCAAAAAAGATTTCTTCTTTGGGCCTCGGTTTATTTTTACTCATGCCTGAAACTTGCATTTCTTCCAATTCTTCTGCTGTCTTTTATTGCCACTTTTTATACGTCTATTTTTATTGAAGAAGCAAAAAGCATCCGTGCCAAAAAACTCTGGTTGTTTCTTTGTCTCGTAGTGAATCTGGGAATCCTCGGTTTTTTCAAATACACAGATTTTTTGCGTTCAATT
>JAIOQL010000157.1 GCA_021413405.1 Leptospira sp. | reverse complement strand
GGATGTCGAACTCGATGAAAAATCCTCAGCAATCCTTCAGGATTTGAAATCAGTCTTTAACTGGAAATCAATACTGAACTGGAAGCTGTTTTGGAAGGAGCAGTTATTTTTGTATTTGAATCCCAATCAGACGGCGCTTTTGCTTGTTTCTCTCGACGAAAATTTCAGAAAACTTTTCATGGATACTGTTTCAAAAAAACAAAAAAGAATTATCCAGGATGAATTGTTTTTTTTAAACCAGGGAGCCAATTCAGAAGAACTGAATCCGCATTCAAAGAATAAAGGTCTTTTTAATTTTGATTCTGCTGAAAAAGAATTGAGAAGGGTAATCGAAAGTTTGACTGCCAGGATGGAGAAAGAAAATGAACTTTGAAGAAATTGCAAAAAGATCAATTTTAGAGTCAGTAAAAACCAAGGAAGAGCTTTTACGCCTGGAATTACAGAATATCATCAGGGCCGGGGAACTTGCTGCAAATGTTCTCCAGGAAAAGGGAAAAATTCTCTTTTGCGGAAACGGGGGTTCTTCCTGCGATGCATCACATATTGCGGCTGAACTTGTTGTTCGTTATAAATCCGGAAACGAAAGACCCGGCCTCCCTGCAATAGCGCTTTCTTCTGATCATGCAGTAATTACAGCATGCGGGAATGACTATGGTTATAACGAAATATTTGCGCGCCAGGTGGAGGCATTCGGGCGAAGCGGGGATCTTCTTGTCGCTATCACTACTTCCGGAAACTCGGAAAATGTGATCCGGGCGGTTGATAAGGCGAAAGCAACAGGACTTAAAATCCTTTCATTGCTTGGTGGGAATGGAGGAAAATTGAAAGGCAAATCAGACGTGGAAATTATCGTTCCAAGTTTCGAAACGGCACGAATCCAGGAATCGCATATCCTGATCGGACATATAATTTGCTCCATCATTGAAAAAAAGCTGTTTGGACTGGACTGATTTGAACAACCCCCTTGAAATTGAGGATCTTTCTATCCGTGACAGGATTACAGGCAGATTCATACTTGAAAATTTCAACTTCGCAATAGAAAGAGGAATGGTATTCGCATGTATCGGGGAATCGGGAAGCGGCAAAACCACCTTTGCATTATCATTGTTTAATCTTTTGAAAAAAAATCTGGAAATTACCTACGGGAGATATTCAATTTTCGGAAATGATTATTCATCCATTTCCTCATCTGGATGGACGGGCATTCGCGGGAAAAGAATCGTACTGATTCCCCAAAACCCGGTTTTAGGATTCCACCCTTATATGAAAATTGGATCGCAAATCTCGGAATATCTTTCTGTGAAGCTTGAAGAAAACGTCTCTGCAGCGCAAATGAAAGGTATCCTGGAATCGGTTGGCATTCCAAATCCGGAAGATAAATTGAAAAGTTTTCCCTTTCAGATTTCAGGTGGAGAAAGGCAGCGAATTTTGATTGCTATGGCCCTGGTAGCCAGGCCGGAAATAATCGTTGCTGATGAACCGACTGCATCGCTTGACCCTGGAAATGAAGAATCAGTCTTGAGATTACTGTTTTCTGCTGCCAGGGAAAAAGGCAGTGCAGTTATTCTAATCACACACAATCTTAAAATAGTGGAATCTGTTTCCGATAAGGTGACAATACTTAAAAAGGGAAAATCCATTGAGGAATTTACAGTCCCAAACGGTGTTCTTCCTGAGTTGAAATCTGATTATTCCCGCGAACTATTTGGTTTGCGCACTTTCTATAATTCTGAAAGAAATAAGGTATATACCGGATGAAACATAGAAATTTATTACCTTATTTTTTAATAGTGATTTCAATCCCGGTATCAGCATGGCAATCTTTGAAACCCATTCAGATAAATTCAGAGAATTTTCCCAATATTAACATTTATCTGGAAGATTTCACTGAATCTGAAAGCATCAGTATTGTTGAAGAGAAAAATGGTTTTTTCAAGGAGTCGGATAGTCCGAAAATATTTCGCGAAAAGGGAACCCGTTCTGTCCGTTTTGTGCTTTTTGTGCAATACCCTCTTCAAAAGAAAAGAAATGAGGCTGCAAG
>JAIOQL010000156.1 GCA_021413405.1 Leptospira sp. | reverse complement strand
TTCCCGGAGCAATGTTTGTATCGTAGTTCACACTGATCCCATCAACTGATTCTGCCATGATTTCATTCGGAATTCTATTCGCGCAGAAAAGGAGGTTCCCGCACATGCAGCGTTGCAATTCAGCAAATCGTGCATGGCTTTCGGAAACTCCTTGTCCGATGACAGATGCTTTCGCATCATCCAAAAACATTTGAAGAGTCGGATCATCGAGATCATCAATTGAATCCCCGATGAATCTCTTCAGTTCTGGTATTGTTGCTACTGGCATTTGTTATATTCCTGCGTTATGCGAAATCCCTAAATCCCTTTACCTACGTAAACGGCTTTAGGATGACGAAGTCCGAGACCTGCTGTTTTTTCAACTACAGCCATTTCGGAATTGCCCAACAGATCATACTGAGGTTCATACATTTCCAAATCCTGTGTGACCATGATCTCGCCAATTTCCGGAGTGTTGTCAGCGACCATGAAACAATCTACGTTTAGTCCGTTGTTTCCTGATTTGAATACACTTGAGACCACGACTTTTTCGAAGAAGAGTCCCTCAGTCTGAAGCCATTTCATGAGAGTCTCTGGACTGTAATCGCTATACGGTAAGGAAAGACGTCCTTTAATCGTTGGCGGAATTCCAAGGACTTTCGCCTTAAATACGCCATCATTTTCAACCGTAGTAACGGCTTTAACGATATTTGCTATAATTTGAGCCGAGGTTTTGTTCGCCCAAAGAAGTTTCGCAGCACCGCTTCCCGTTCCAGTATTATCAACGTCCTCAGTTGTATTACCTGTGTGGTTCAGGCAACCTACGATTCCATATTTGGAATCACCAACGAAAACCAGTTTGTTTTCCAGTTCAGCAACGAATCTCCGTGCAACAATAGGACGTAACGTATCAAGTGAAACGTTCGGTCCCTTGCCTGCGGCTTTCGCCTGGAATGCTCTCAACTCATCGATGTCGTAGCGGATCCCGGTTGCTATTGTGTAGACTTTGGAAGTTTCTCTTCCTCCGGTTTCGCCAACAAACGGAATGTCCTTTACGCCAGTTGCATTGGAGAGAATTTTTGCGCTTCCCTTTCTGTCATACCAGTCCCAACCGATCTCTTTCGCCCAAGGAGAAAATTTCGTGTTTACATTCCAAATGTTCCTGGCGACGAGTTCTTCTTTCTTTGCTTCATAGAGAATATCCTC
>JAIOQL010000155.1 GCA_021413405.1 Leptospira sp. | reverse complement strand
TTCGATCCGGTTATAACGATGAAAGAAAATTTTTTCCGTTTCGTCGAAGCAATTGAATATACACTACTGAACCAGATCAAATTCATTGAAGAGATAGACAGGTTGTTCTTAAAACCGGCCACAGCAGGATCAATCGTACGGCTGATCGCATCTTTTAGTCTGGCTGTCGGTTCCACAATGCTTCATCCCCCCTACACAAAAGGGTTTATCGCAACCATCTTTCTATCACAACTCGCAAATTTCGCACTTCTTTCAGTCGTGCCCTACATCATCGGATCGCTGATTGATTATTTCGCCCAGAATAAAGATCGTCCGGGAAAAGTAAGACTGATGGTATTACTCACTGACTATTCATCCGTGATTTATTTTCTGTTTCTCCCGCTATCAGTAGTCTTTTTGCAAGCCGCTATTCATGGAATTGTGGCATATATTCTGATATTCTTCCTCCTCACTGTTTTATATATACTGAACATTTCGAGGGGAGCAAAATATCTATATGATCTGAAAGACAAGGATTCAATAAAATTTGCGTTTTTCTCATTTTTTATAACGATTTCCCTGCCCATTGTCACAACTATTTTCTTTTCCTCAGCAATACTGAGTCTTCTGGGCTGAAGTTTTTTGAATATACTCATTACAAATGACGATGGGATTTCCTGTAATGGGATCATAGCTCTTGAAAAAGCGTTCAAAAAGAAACATAAAACATTCCTGATTGCTCCTTTGAAAGAAAGATCCGCCACTTCGATGGCTCTTTCCATTTATGATAAAATGAGGGTCGAAAAAGTTTACGATGATCACTATATCGTAGATGGATATCCTGTTGATTGTGTAAACATAGGGCTGCACGGGGAAATTTTTCCAAAGATTGATCTTGTGATCTCCGGAATAAACCGCGGAGTGAACATGGGGCATGATGTGCATTATTCCGGAACTGTCGGGGCAGCCAGACACGCTGCCGTGCACGGATTTCTTGCCATTGCAGTGAGCTCCGGAAAAATAAATATCATTGAGTGAAATTAAAGCCGCAAGGCTTGGCAAACGCACCTATTTTGATACATACACCAGAACTCCTCTCATCGGCGGAATTTTTGATTTTTTTCTCGGTGGATCTGAACTCGGTCACATCAAAGAATCTGGAACTGATTTTGAAGCCTACTATATGAATAAAATTTCCATAACTCCAATTTCACTTGACCCGACAGAAAAGCCGGAACTGGAAATTCTGAAAAACATGTTTCCATGACAATAAAAATGGCAAAAAACAAAAAGATTTTCCAGGAAATAAAAAAGAATAATTTTGCTCTCGCACTGACATTAATCGACCAGGAGCTTTCCAAAAATCCGGACGATCCCGAGCTGATGTACAATTTTGCAGTCTGTTGTTCGAGAACCGGAAATCATAAAAAATGCAAAACTGTTCTGGAAAGTATTCTCGAAAAATATCCAAGGTTCATCGAACGGGATAATATATTCCGGCTCATAATTTTTTCCCAGATTCAAATGCATGATTACAGCCCGGCAATTCAATTGCTCGAAGAAAGACTCAAACTCAATGTCGGGGACGTACGTCTTCTCTCCTTAATGGCGCACTCACTCGAAAAAACCGGGAAGATAAAAGAAGCAATTCAAATTCACCGCAATATTTTACGGATCAGGCCTGAATATAAAAACAGTCTCAATTCTCTCGGTTATCTGCTTTTAACAGGAAAAAAGAAAATTTCAGAAGATGAACTGGCAGAAGCAACTGATTGTCTTAGGAAGGCAGTTTCCATTGATCCTGAAAATGCGGCTTATCTTGATTCGTTTGGAGTTCTACTAAAACTTCGCGGCAACAAGGCACAGGCAGTAAAGGCATTCGAAAAAGCTCTAAAATATTCCCCTTCCAGTTCAGAGATTCTGGATCATCTCAAAAGCTTGCTTTAACTGCTATTTTATTCTATCAGCTTATCAAGATTTTTGATTATGTGATATTTCTGACGTGTAATTGCAAATACATCGTCGATACAAATGAGCTCCTCCCTGTCTTTGCGGATTTTTCGGCCTGGTTCATAGAGAAACCCGACAAATTGCAAAGGAGACGGTTTATTCAGAACCAGATCGTTCTGTTCCACTTTACCACTCATTCTTACGCGAAATTTTTTCCATCCGCGGTAATTCAGATTTCCGATAAAGATTTTCCGCTGGGTAGCTTCTGCATCCGTAAGATAAAAAGAAAACCGGCCGCCCGAATCATTTGAATATACATTGAATTCGAACTCATCCACAAAATCCAAAATAGAAATTGGATCATCATAGAGT
>JAIOQL010000154.1 GCA_021413405.1 Leptospira sp. | reverse complement strand
GGGCACTTTTCAGATCGCCGACCATCCGTCTTTCGCGGGATTTAAGAGCGAGAAGGTTCCGGATAACTGCGAGCAGTTCCTGCTCATCAAATGGTTTTGCAAGATAATCATCCGCGCCCACTTCCCGCATTTGCTTTCTCGTATCTGTATCAGCAGATCCGGTTAAAATTACGATCGGGATTCCGTTGTGTTGAGATGTGCTGCGGATTCTACGTATCATTTCGGCACCGGACATTTTTGGCATCATCAGGTCTGTAACTATAATGTTCGGCGGGTTTTTCATTACCTCTGAAAGACCGATCTCACCATTTTCTGCAAACGTTATGCGATATCCTGCATGAAGAAATATATTGGCAAGGTGATCCCGGAGGTCTGCATTGTCTTCCACAACGAGAATGTGATGGCCGGTTCCGTTGTCATTTTGCGGGAATACAATGTTACTCACCGGCCGGGTGACGACATCTCCCAGTTCAATTTGTGCCTGAATGTTTCCTTTAGTGAAATCTTTTTCAGGGAAAGAAATGGTTTCAGAAACCGGAATCTCGAGCGAAAAAACTGACCCTTTATTGACTTCGCTCTTTACTGAAACGTTGCCTCCGTGTAACTCGATCAGTTCTTTGACCAGTGATAACCCGAGTCCGGTTCCTTCCTGTTCACGGGTCAGAGATCCTTCCGAATGTCCAAATCTTGTGAAAAGTCCGGAAATCCGTTCCGGTGGAATTCCCATCCCGTTATCTTCTACTTCGATCCTGACGAACTTTTGTTTGCCTCCAGTTTCGACAGATGTTCCGGTTTCGTTTATGAAAGCTCGCAGAATAATGCGACCTCCGCGTGGAGTGAATTTTAGTGCATTGGAAAGATAATTGAATATGCATTTTTCAAATTTATCTTCATCGGCAAGGATCAATGGAAGAGAGTCATACTCCCGGATCAATTCCACTTCGCGGGAACTTGCATAGGGCTGAAATGAGCTGAATATCCTGTCGAGGAATAGTGTAGTATCTATTGGAGTTGGCTCCAGTTCGAGACGTCCCGCAGTAATTTTTTGAAGATCGAGAAGCTGGTTCACAAGACGTAGAAGCCGGCGTGCATTCCGGACTACTACCTCGGCTGTTGCAAGAGGTGTTGATTCGTTCCTGGAAAAGTAGGATTCCATCGGTCCGAGAATCAATGTCAGTGGAGTACGCAATTCATGCGAGATATTCTGAAAAAAAGTTGTCTTCGCCCTGTCAGCTTGCATGAGTGCTTCGTTTGCTTCGGTAAGTGCAATGGTCTTTCTCTCTACTTCTGCTTTCAAATTTGCACTGAGGTGCTCTGCTGTATTGTGGGCTGTTGCGAAAATTTTCGCCAGAATTCCAGATTGGGTAAAAATAAGAATAAGAATTCCGTAGGGGACCATTCTCGGAGTTGAAATGATGTTTCTCACGGAAAGTATATCGTGAACGGCGAGGAATGGCAGAATAATAAACCCGATGCCCAATGCAAAACCGTAAGGACGTCTTCTGTATATAGCAAGAACTGAACCAGCGAGTAGAAACACAACGGCAATCATAACATATATCTGCATATACAGAACGTATTCCGTAAATCCGGTTCCTGGGACCAGGATTACGTACAGTGCGTATGACGTACCGACGATAGTCAGGAGTCTGGCAAAAAATGCCGGTAATTCATTTGGAAAAAAAGCACGGAAAAAAGCAGCCGTGAAAATTACGCCGGAAACAACGGAAGCAAATTCAATTTTATACTGTAATGCAAAAACGTTTGTGTGTAAAATTCGTTGGAAGTATTTTTCGGAGGACAAATCCAGCATACAAAAAGAAAAACAAACACCAGAAAAGAGAAGTGCAAGCCTATCCTCACGTCGGAAAAGCCACAATAAAAAATGATAGGCCGCAAATATAGAAGTTACCCCGACTAAGAGTGTTTCGATGAGATCCTTGCGGGTATTTAGTATCGCATTTCGTGTGGGGGTTGCTAACCGGATTGTCTGTCTCGGACCACCAAAATGATGATCGTAATTGCTGATTTGCCAGATCAGTTCGGAGCAATTTTCTAATCTCCCGCTTTTGGCTCCATTGTATGGTATTGGTGATTCAGGCTCGGATTTTCCAGCCGATAATACCAGCCGGTCTCCGCAATAGAGTTTGTAGGCACTTGCCGTCCAAAAATTGAAAACGGCCAATTCGCCGGGAGGAAGGGAAGTCCGGAGTCTCAATGTTGCAAATCCGCGACCGGGATATTTGTTGCCTGTTAAATTTTTTACGAAACTGTTCCAGGGGCCAGGAACCTGGAACAATTGTTTTTCGGAATTTAGTTTCTGAGACAGCCCTGGATTGTGAAAATCTTCGTAGGAATAAATTTTTTCCCAATAGAATTCCCACTCACCATTGAGCTCAATCTCACCATCCTGCTCAAAATTCCACAGCGAAAGATCGAAGAATCCGTTTTGGGCCTTTGGGATTGACTTTGGGGCGCATCCCGTTGAGAAGATTGTTGCTATAAAAAGAAGGAAAACTATGAAATATTGAGCTTTCCTGCTACTCTTTTTACAATATTTACTCTCCATTCTGAATTCAGCCCTATATATAGAGCATTAACCATGCCGGAAAAAAGCTATTAGATAATTTTGCGACAATAGTAAAAAAAAGCAGTTGGCGGCACGATAATCTATATAACCATTAATTTCAGGGGATTAGAGGACGGTTTTTACATGCAAAATGAGATTCAAAGCAATCCGGTAGAAAAAATTAAAAAACTGAAACTGTTCAGTTTCAGGAAAAGCCTTGGAGATGTTATGCATTTGTTTCCGAGTATGGGTCTGGCTGAAAATTGCAGGTTAATTGATACAACCTCTTTGTGTGGGAAGGTCAATGTGAAAAATACCACTACAACCCAACTGAATTGCCTGACTGTAAATGAACTGAAAGAGATGGAAGATCATTCCCCCTGTCCTGAATGTTTCCAATTTCTTGAAAATTCTTAGAGTAAAATCAAATATTTCTGATTGAGACCGGCAAAATTTTCTTTTTTGATCAGACAAAAAAATATGGGAGTAGTGTCTCAATCTCGGACTTATAAATATAAAATACTTTTCATTTTTTTAATACTGATCCAGTGCCAGCGGATAACTCAATTTCATGATTCCAACAATTCAAATGACCGGAATTTATTTATCCTTGGGGCCATTCTCTCTCAACCGTCCTGTTCTGATTCTGATTTAACAAGACAACAGTCCGGCAGAATTTATCAGACAAGTTTTGAATCTGTGTCGGAATTCTCCCAATTTTACTCAGTCCCGCAAAATTATCAGAATGCAACAACACATGGGATTTCCAATGAATTATTCCGGTCAGGTGCGGCTTCCCACAAAGCAGACATTTATGCAAAAGGACCAGATTGTCTGCCCTGGGTAAATTGCAATCATAGGGGTTATCCAACCATACAGCTTCATAAAACCGCACAGGGAGGTTTTAGCGGAACTGTTTTTGCCGAATTTTATGTTTATCTGAATATGACTGTAGCAGATAAGCAATGGTTTAGCTTCGCAACATTTTCTGCAGATAAATCGGATTCCTGGGACCGGGTCGTGCTGGTGAATCTGGGAAATTTGAACACAGGAACTCCTAATTTTGTTCATTTGATGCATGCTCCGTACCAGGGTCAAAGCAACTGGTCCTTCCAGACAAGTTCCCGGGCATCTTCCCCAGTGCCGTTTCCGTCCTCTCCGCAATGGGTGAAAATTTCAACCTGTCTGAATTTGCATCCGTCCAATGGTTTTGCAAAAGTCTGGCAAAATGATATTCTTGTTTCCGAAGCACAGGTGCGGGGAGGATGCAATGTTTTACAGCAGGCACATTTCGGGTTATATGCCTATCCCGGCATTTCAACCGGGAGTGTTTTCAATGAGGATCTTCTCATTCAGGAAGTTTCTGTCTGTCCAAAATAACAGAAATTACAGTTTTAACCTACTAAAAGTGCTGTAGATTACTCAAAACATACTGAATCAGATTAAATAAACAAATCGAAAACAGTACCGGTCTAAGTGCAGATAGAATAAGAAATTTTTTCATACCTATTGCCACGATGGGTACTATCTGGTTCCCTTTGTCAATGGGAACAGCAGCAATGAAAAAAATATTCTTTCATTCAGTATCGGGATTTCTCAGGTTACTTATCCTGGTGGCATTTCGGATCCTGATATAAAGGTCGCAGTTCCGAACGGAACTGATCTGAGGCATTTGCTTGCTAATTTTACTTCTTCTGCCGGATCTTCAGTTCTGGTGAAAAGCGTTCCTCAATCAAACGGCAAAACGGTAAACGATTTTTCAAATCCGCTTACATATACTGTGAAAGCGCAGAATGGAACAACTAAAAACTACGTCGTATCTGTTTTTGTGGCAGGAGCCGGAGATAATCTGAACGGCACTATTTCTCTCTCCGGATTGAGCTGGTCCAAGTGTACCTTCGGACAGTCATGGAGACCGGGATTCAATGATTGCAAAGGATCGGGTACTGAATCAGACAATTGGGGCGCAACACCACTTCAATATTGTTCAACCGGAATTTTACAGACGGCCTGTACTGTAAACAATGGAAATGGTTTTTCACTTATTTCTCCAACTGGCGGAGCAACGAGCACATTGTATAATGCATGCAATAGTTTGAACCAGGTAAATGGAGGCAAGGGATCAGGAAATAAAACCGGTTGGATGGTTCCTTCTGCTTACCAGCTTGATTCCCTTCTGGTCTGCGGATCAACTGTTGGAATCCAGGGACAAATGCCATATGATTGTTCGACAGGTTCATCACCGTTTATAAACACTTCACTCTTTCCGGACATCCCGCTCTCATCAAACTACTGGTCTTCAACATTGTATACACTGGATGGAAATAATATCTGGACAGCAATAACCGTTCTCTTCACTTCCGGGGTAAATGATGCAATAGAAGTGAATCAAACTTCGATTCCAGTTTTTGTGCGTTGTGCGACATCTCTTTAATATTTTTCTATGCCGGTAAAATGATTCACTAATCTTTGATGTCCTGTGATTCCGCAATAGTCCGGGTGAGAGTAGAACAGGCGTTTTGTAAAAACCTGATCGTTTCTTCATCGATCAGATTCTGGTTCTGATCGAATTTCTTTTTGACAGAGGCAACACTGACAGAAACGTTTTCCAGTACGTTAGCCGACATTACTTTGAGTAAAGCAGTCAGTGCCGCCTGAACATTTCTGGCTCCTCCATAACCCGGCGAAGCATTGATAAGTACAACAGGTTTGTGTACGAATTCTCCGCTTCCCACGACCCAATCAAGTGCATTTTTTAGCACACCGGGAATTGAAAATGCATATTCAGGACTTGCGATAAAAATTCCATCTGCAGATTTCAGTTCTTCTCTCCATGCTTTCACTTCGGGGAGAGGAGTTTCTGAATCGAGATCAGGATTGAAATGAGGAAGACGGTTGATTGGTTTTGCGAGATAAATTTCCATTTTGTCCGGGGTGAGTCTCTTAAGTTCTTTCAGGAGGGCAGTGTTCCAGGAGCCTGTTCGCAGACTTCCCGAGATGGCAAGAATTTTGTGTTTAGTTCCCATTTTGACGTGTTTTAATAATCCCTGATTTTATTTAGGCCTTTGTATCGTGTCAATACTTGCTTTCCGGAAATCCCTGGTTTTGTATAGTATCGATCCAAAATAATTCCGTATCAGATTTTTACAATTGCGAAATGAATTTTCGCAATTACATTCTATTGACAGATTAAATCCGGCAGAAAGTCTGAAATAGAATGAAAGTTATTCCGATTCAATCCTGTCAGCATTTTCCGGAGTGCGGGGGATGCGAGCATCTTCACATAACCTATCCGAACCAACTGAAGAAAAAGCAGGAACTCATCGGGGAATTGTTCAGGGATTTCCCGGATTTATCCATCGGGCAAATTATTCCGAGTCCGCAGAACCAGTTTTACAGGCACAAGGTTCAGTTGCCTTTTGCAACGAGAAAGATCGGTCATAAGTCCGTCCTTACAATTGGTCTGCACAACCGTGATAAGAAATTTGTAATCGATCAGAAGGAATGTAGAATCCAGGATAAGGATCTGACGACTGTTGTCTCTGCAATCCGTCATTGGGCGAGAATTGAAAATTTAACTGCTTATGACGAAAGAAATCCTTCCGGGTTTTTGCGTCATGTAGTTCTTCGAAAATCCGGATCTACTCCGGAAATTCTTGTCTGCATTGTAACAAATTATGGAGATTTCAGGGGGAAAAATAAAGTTATTTCAACACTCCCGGGCTATATAAATCAATTTCTGTCAAAAGAGAAATCTGTTTCTAAGGTTGTAGGAATTCTTGAAAATATTAACGATCAAAAAACAAAAACTGTTTTGGGGCATGTTGAAAAAACCTGGTCCGGCAGAAATTTACTGAATGACAGAATCGGAACTTTTGAGTTTCAGATTGGCATTTCAAACTTTTTCCAGGTCAATCCATTCCAGATTGAAAATTTATATACTCTCATTCTGAATGAAATACGGCAAGGTGCAATTGTAGTCGATGCCTATTGCGGGATCGGAACTATTTCTATTTTTGTTTCAGGGAAAGCAGGAAAAGTCACCGGCCTCGAAGAAAATACCGGTTCAGTCAATTTAGCCCGGGAAAATGCGAAGCGAAATAAAGTTGAAAATACAGATTTCATAGCCGGAAATGTTCTATCATCAATTAAAAATGCGATGAATGAAGATGCTGAAGTTCTGGTTGTAGATCCACCACGAGAAGGTCTGGATCCCGGAACTATCAATCTGGTCTTGCAATCCAAAATTAAAAAAATTCTTTATGTGTCCTGCAATCCGGAAACCTTACTCCGGGACTCTATCCATATTTCCCGGAAATTTCATTTTGACGCTCTTACTCCGGTTGATATGTTTCCGCACACTTCACACATAGAAAGTTTTTCTGTTTTTACCAGATGAAATATTTGTTGTTTTCAAAAACAGGCCCTTGACTCCATATACTTCTATGGCAATGCAAATAATCAGGTTTGAATCAAAAGGAAAGATAAATTGGGGACGGGTTGCGGATGGAAAAATATATCCGCTTCCTGGAAATTATCCCACTCTTTCTGAGCTTATTCAAAAAGGAACGGGAGATCTTAAATCAAAAAAAATAAAATCCGGAAAAGCGATCCCGGTAGGCGATCCAGGGATAAAAATATTATCCCCCGTAACGGAGCCCTGCTCAATTCTCTGTCTTGGTAAAAACTACTCTGATCACCGGTTAGAAACTGGTCATAGCGCAAAAAAACCTCCGTTCAATACAATGTTCATGAAAGCTTCCTCCTCTTTATCGCCTGCAAATGGTAATGTTGTCCGTCCGAAGGGAATCCGTCTTTTGGATTACGAACTCGAACTTGGACTTGTCATCGGAAAAGAAATTCGCGGACCGGTCAGCAAAGACAGGTGGCAGGATTATATTTTTGGCTTCACAATGGCGCTCGATATGTCGGCGAGAGATATCCAGATTCCGCAGGAACAATGGTTCAAAGGAAAAAGTTACCGCAGTTTCTGCCCGGTTGGACCATATCTCGTATTGCTGGAACGCAATGATTTCGCGAAACTCCCGGAACTCGAATTGCACCTTGAAGTTAACGGAAAAACCCGGCAAAAGTCCAGATTCGGCCAGGTGCTCTTTGGACCAGAAGAGACTTTGGTTGAAGCATCGGAAATTATGAATTTGTTTCCAGGGGATATCATACTAACAGGAACTCCCGGCGGTGTCGCGATGCAATTACCCCCGCCCTGGATTCAAAAATTGGTATCTTTTTTATTTTCGAATGAAAAACGGATGAGTTTGTTTTTGGAACGGCAATTAAAGCTGGACACTTATTTGAAAAATGGAGACGTGATCCGTTCCAGCATAAAAATAGATGGTTCAAATTTTTCAGCTGGCGAATTAAATCTTACAATCACGGAAAAAAAATGAATCTGCCCAAACCTCTTTCCATCTTTTCAGTAATTTGTTTTCTCCAGGGAATATTTCTGTTTGCATACCTGCTTTTCCTGCATTTTACGGGAAAAACATTTCCGGACATTGCTTATTCTGCCTTTGTACCGGTTTTACAGATTATCTTTGGTATCTGGGCGTGGAAAGGAAAAGAAAATGCAGTTTTTTCCAAATCAATTTTCATTTTGCGGATTCCATTTCTTTTATTCCTGATTCTGAATTTTATTGCGACTGGTTATCCTTCGAGCACAGCTCATTTTAGTTCCCGGGCAATTTTTCTGATTTCCTCTTTCGTGGAGCTCGCTGGATTAATTTTACTATTTTCCTCTTTGAGAAAAGACTGGTGGAAGGAAGCGAAAATCTTTATTTTACGCAACAGCCGATGGGAATTTGAAGAGAAAAACCGTCTGGTGTTCGGGATTTATATAATTGGCCTCGGAATCTGGTTATTGGCAGATCCAAATCAGTTTTTGGCAACAGTCAGAATGCCTGTTGCCGATAATCCGAAAATTCTCTTCGCCGTTGGTATTCAGGTCATAATTCTGGGTTCCTATAATTTAATTGCATCTGTTCATTCAATCAAACCTCTGATTGAAGCCGGAATACATGGAGGATTTTTTACGAGTGTTGTTTTCATTCTGCTGGTTGTTACCGGAATTTTTCACCCGATGACTCTATTGATCCCGCTGGCAGATATAATCAGCATTGCAATGACTATCGGAAAACGCATTTTCAATAAATGAAAGAGCCTTTCAGGTTGGAAAAAGAAAATGTTTAAAAATTATCAGCGTGGAATTCTATATTTAGTGAGGAGCAAAATTGATTTCAATTCCAGGTAGTCCAATAGCAAAAATACTCTATTGCGTTTTCCCGCTCGTTCTCCTTTTGAATTGTAAGCCAGGTTCTGATCCGGATTCTATTATCTCTTTTCATTCACCCCAGCTTTTTCCCGAAGGAATCACTTTTGATTCAAAAAAAAATGGTTTTTATGTTTCTTCCATGTCGAAAGGAAAAGTATATTTTGTTGATAGAAAAGGTAATATTTCCCAATTTATTTCGGATCCTCTGTGGATCTCGACTATCGGATTAAGATATGACCCGGAAAGAAACAGGTTACTCGTTTGCGCATCTGATTTTGGCGGAGGAGAGAGAAGTTCTGACAAAACGAAACTTAAAACAGCCTATTTGTCTGCTTACAGCACTTTAACCGGATCTAAAATATTCACTTCTCCACTCGGACATCTGGCAAACGGGGAAAAGATTTTTGCGAATGATCTGGTTATCGATAGAGACGGAATTGCATTTGTTACGGACAGTTCGGGTGGAAAAATATTCAGAGTTGATCTCGAAGGCAGACCTTCCCTTTTTCTTTCAAAAAACGCAAGCGAAAAAACTTCGCTGAATGGAATTTTGCTCATCAATGATTCTTATTTACTGGTCGCTCATACATCGGAAGGGAAAATTTTCAAAATTGCCAGGGATGGCAAATCGGAACCTGAGGAAGTATCAATCAGGGAAGGCCTGATAGGGATTGACGGGATGAGCCTTTTTGCTGATGGAAAGATCGGGGTTGTTTTGAACCGTCAGAATAAAATTATGATTCTTGAGTCCAGGGACGACTGGAAATCTGCTGCAAAAGTATTTGAAAGATCCGGAAAAGACTTCGATTTTCCTACGACATCTACAATCGCAGACGGAAAATTGTATGTGTTGAATGCAAAATTGGGAAGTCTTATGAAAAATGAGAAGGTCTCTCTATTCGAAATACTTTCCTTTTCACCCTGAATCCGGGAGTCTCAAGGAATCTTTCAGTCAAGACCCGTCATTTCTCTAAATCTTTCCGATTTGGAATTAAATAGCATTAACTTACTCTTCCCATACCTGGATTCAGTCGAATAAATGGAAATTAGTTTTCCAGGAGAACCCATGAAAAAAAAATTTGTCCTGATGTTTGCAGTGATCATTCCTTTCTTTTTTATTTCCTGTTTCGGGAGATTTGCGCTGACAAGAGCTGTTTACAATTTCAATGATACCCTGGTTGTAACAAAAGACGCTCCTCTTTTGAATAAGTTTATAAAAACGGGAATCATGTGGTTGTATTTCATCGCGTTTTTCGTTCCCGGGATCATTTTTTTGGGAGATCTGATCGTTTTCAATGTCATCGAATTCTGGAGCGGCATCAATTTAATCGATGGTCACGGAAGGGATCAGAAAGAGCAAACAGAATCAAAAAAGGAAAATTCAGCAGACCTTAGATTTGGCGGTGAGGCAGTGCGTCTGGCTTATCTGGAAAACGGGGAAAGAATGGATATCATTCCACTCAATTCAGATGCAAGATACAAGCTAACGATCTATAAAAAATTACCCGGAAAGTTTTTTGTAAATGAAATCGCAGATCCGGGACTGGGTCAGGAAAAATTCCGCTAATTCAGGAAATTGCTTTTTGTTTTGTTGCTGTCTCTATTGTCATTTCGGTTACAGATGACAATATGAATGATCCATTTTTAAATTTATACCAGGAGAATTTTCTTTCCGGTTTTTGCAAAGGACCGAAAACGAAAGAATATTTTGACCGGATTCTGGCTGAATTTCCGGATTATAAATCCTCTTCACTTTATGAAGAATGGAAAGATTTGAAAATTGCGAGACTCGGGTTCGGCTGTTACCGGGTAACAAGAGAAAATGAAAATCATAGAGATGCTCTATCGTATGCACTGAAAAGTGGAGTGAACCTGGTTGATACATCTTCCAATTATGCCGATGGAGCAAGTGAATCTCTCGTTGGAGATGTAATCCGGGGATTGAATGCGTCAGGCGAAATTTCAAGAGAAGAGATATTCGTAGTTACAAAAATAGGATATATCCAGGGCAGGAATATGATTCTTGCAGATGGACTTGAAAAAAATGGCCATGAATTCCCGGAAGTGACTTTTTATTCTGATGATTGCTGGCATTCGATTCATCCGGAATTTCTTGAGGATCAGCTGGAACGGTCAAGAAAGCGTCTCGGACTGTCGGTCATTGACGGTTTGCTTTTGCACAATCCTGAATATTTCCTGATGGACAGGGAACATCACGGAGTTCCGGAAGATAAAGCGAAAAAAGAATATTATGAGAGAAGAGAGAATGCCTTCCGGTTTCTCGAGAAAAAGCGAAACGAAGGGATAATCAGGTATTATGGAATTTCTAGTAATACTTTTCCGGTATCGTCTGACGCATATTCATTCACCTCACTGAAGGCAGTCTGGGAAATTTCGGAAAAAATCAGGATTGAAAACAATCTTGTTGATTCAGGGTTCAGTATAATCCAGTTTCCGGCAAACCTGTATGAAACGGGATTCGTTCACGAAAAAAATAATGACGGAATTTCCATTTCCAGTTTAGCGAAAGAGAAGGGACTCCTGACTCTTGTTAACCGTCCGTTAAATGCAGCGGGTAAAAAGGGAGGAATGACGCGACTTGCCATTTATCCTTCCGGAGATTCAGAGGATAGGTTAGAGAAATTCGTTTCAGCATTGGGCGAATTTGAAAATGACTGCTTTTCTGCACTAGGAATTGAAGAGACGAAGGATACTTTCGGGACAATCATCGGTGAAAATAAGGATAAATTCGGAAACGCTGAACACCTTCATTTTGCACTGAACCGGAGTATAATTCCAGTGATCCGGAATCTGCTGGAGCGTGTAGGGAAACTGGATCTCGAAAAAAAGTATTATAATAATTATCTGAAAATTTTAAACCAGGGAATAGGTATTCTTGAAGAATATGTCATTGCAAACAGTGCTAAAAAACTGCTCCCGCTTCAGAATGCGTTAGGCGAAAGAATTCCCTCTCTGGCAGGAAAGCCTCTGTCCCGGCAGGCAGTTACCTGTCTTTTAGGTTCGGATGGGATCGGCACGGTTCTTATCGGGATGCGAAAAAAGGAATACGTCGAGGATATGATCGCTATTTTTCGGGATTCAATTCCGGTCATTTCGGAAGAGAATTTAATAGACTGCAGCAGCTATTCAAATTAATGCCGGCTTCTGACCGGAAAGACAAAAAGGGAATATTTTTGCTTTGCCCTCAGGCAGGTATGATTTTTTCGTAGATTAGGATCGAAAATTTCCCTCAGACCGGGCATCGAATGATTGTGTAATGTTTTATAATTCAGTTCAAAATTTTAAGATATATCTCTATTGCATTCTGATTTCTATTTGTATTCTGACGATACCGGCAATAGCCAAAGACTCAGATATCACAGGCACCGGGATGCTGCTCTCACAAAATAATGAAGTTGAACCGAAACCGGCATCAGGCGGTTCTTCAGAGAATGTGCAAAATAAAATATCTATCGCAAAGAATCCGGATCCGGAAAAAAAGGATGTCAGACGCGTTGATCAGAGAAAAGGAAAGTGGACCTTTCAATGGGGATACAACCGTTCTTCTTATACTCAAAGTGATATTAATTTTAGAGGACAGGGTTACCGTTTCACATTAAAAGATGTTGTTGCAAAAGATAAACCTGAATCTTTCGATCCGGGTGTTTATCTAAATCCGGGTTTGTGGGAAATTCCCCAATACAATTTCAAATTTTCCTATTTTCTGACAGACAGGTTAAATATTTCCTTCGGACACGATCATATGAAATATGTTATGCAGAGAGGACAGGAATCAAATATTTATGGTTACATTGATCCGCTGGCTATTCAGCGGGCACATCTTCGGCCAACCTTTGATTCAGCTCCCTATCTCTATCTTTTTCCGAATCAGTATAAACAATATGAAGGTTATCATGGCGGAGAACCAATAGCGATTTCGCCTGACTTCCTAAAATTTGAGCATACTGATGGACTGAATTACTTATATGTTGATTTTGGGTTTAATCAGCCGATCTGGGTTTCTTCAAATGGGGAAAATGCACTTAGCTTTGTTTCTGCTATTGGAGGAGGTCCGATCATTTGCCGTAGTGATGTCCGGCTTTTTGGAGAAGGAAGGAACAACAGGTTTCATCTTTCCGGATATGGCGTTTCCGCAAACGCCGGTTTGCGTCTGGATCTGATCAATTCATTCTTTCTGGAATTCTCCGGAAAGGGTGGCTATATAGATCTATCAGACATTTATACAACCGGCAGATCGACAGATAGAGCCAGTCAGAATTTTGGTTTTCTTGAAATGATCTTTTCTGCAGGAACAACGATTAACTGAACCTGCTTTATGGAAAATTCACTGATTAATTCTGACAAAACTATTGATTCCATTTTAAACACACATAAAGATTCTCTTGGCACGAGTTATGATTTTTACAGGAACCATGTTTACCGGATCTATAACCTGGCAAAATCGCATTTCTCAGCGGCGGATTCCGATATTCTGAAAATAGCCTGTGCGTTTCATGACATTGGGATCTGGACGCATAAAACATTCGACTATCTTGAACCATCAAAAGACCTTTCCGTAGAATATTGTAAAAACAAAGCTATAGATTCGGAGTCGGCAAAGAAGATTGCCGAAATGATTACCGGTCACCACAAAATCACGAAGAACAGGTCTTCGGAATCTGCTGAAATTTTCAGGCAGGCTGATCTGTCCGACCTGAGTTTCGGATTCATCGGACTTAAGTCCGGGAAAGATTTCAGGAAGGAATTAAATCGACAATTTCCAAACAAAGGATTTCATTTGGCTTTGGTTAAACTTTTCCTGAAACAGGTTGCCACTCATCCGATGAAACCCCTGCCAATGTTCCGGCTATGACCTGAAACCTGCTCCTCTATCTCATCGATCCACTCCGGATATAGTATATATTTTGATTGTAAAAACTTTCGAATCATTGAGATTTATCTCATCGGGCTTTTATTGCATCCAATTATCCGAGAGGAATAAATGAGCGAACCAAGAACTGTGTATAGATCATGTAATCTCTGCGAAGCTATGTGCGGAATCAGGATTGAAGTAGAAGATGGAAAAATTTCCGCCATTCGTGGAGATAAGGAAGACTCATTCAGCAGGGGACACATTTGTCCGAAAGGTCCTGAGCTGAAAAATATTTATGAGGATCCTGACAGACTGAAATATCCGATCAGGCGAAACGGATCTTCCTGGGAAAAAATTTCATGGGATGAAGC
>JAIOQL010000258.1 GCA_021413405.1 Leptospira sp. | reverse complement strand
CACCAGTAGTTCCCTTATAAAAATCCGGAACCAGGTCTAATCCCGGGAAAAAATTATCAAACATTCTGTTGATCTCTCTCTGGAATAGACTCACTGTATTTGGCTGTGGATTTCCATTTCCTTTTTTTGAACCGGTTAAATCTTTTACATCCATAATATTCTCCTCATTGACTACTTTGCATACAATATCACAGAATTGTTCTTCTTGCATTGACATTTCTCAATTTCCTCAATTAGATTAGAGTATGTCGAATTGAAGCCGGAATTGCCGGCCCCAATTCAATCTTGTGATCCGGAGTTCAACTGTCTCAGGATAAATATGCCCCAGATCAGCATTGCGATGATAAAGAAAATCGAGGAATAGGCCAGATGCGAAAAATACTGATTGGTCACAAAGATCGCTGTAGCCCTTGTCGCAGTAGCGACTACTATAAATCCAAGAATCCAGTAAAAAATAGCAGATTTTTTTTCGATAACAATGTCTGCCTGTCCATGTGAAAGAGCTACCCGGGTCATTATACAAAGTATTACAAGTGAAATTCCCCCGATGAAATAGATGTGGGCCAAATGTACGGAGTAGGCGGTTTTGAATGTATGACCTGCGTATCCGAAAATAAGCAAATAAGAAGAAATCAGAATTAATTTTGAAAGTTTACTGGTGAAAGCTGAAATATCCAGGATATGAAAAAAATTGACCAGCCAGAAAACGATGATGGAAAACCGGATGATTCTGAATATAATGCTATAATCGGAATAAATGTTTTTTATTAAAATAATTTCCAAAACAAAAGACAATGCAAAAATAATTGAAATTAAAAATGAGCTGGATGACGATTCTGCTTTTTGCATCCATTGCATTCTGGATTGAGGGCTATCCGTATTTACAATGACGTTTATTATTTTCGCTCCGGCCCCGGTAATTATGCAGGGAATCATTCCATAAAAAATCAGACTTCTGGAAAGTTGGCTTTTGAGATCCAAATCAATGCTGAAAAATTCAATCTGAAGAGAAAATAATGAACAATATTTTCGTTCTGAAAAAATAGCAGGAGCCCTGCTATCATTATCTGAAGAATCTGAAATGGAATAATTTCAACCGGTCCGGTTAGTGAGGTTCCGGTAAATCTGGGAATTGCGGTGAGAATAAAACCTTTTATGACCGGCAGTAAAAACAAGCCACCAATCAGGCCAACATGAACTTCAACAGGATATGTATCTGTATTGAAACCTGTTATCCATTTTTTTTGAACGACCCAGCCAAAAACCCAGATCCCGGTTCCAAGAATGCTGCCGATGATCCCTAACGGGAAAAAAAATCTGTAAGGATCCGCAAAGTTGAAAATCTTAATTTTATTCATTTGATTTATAGTTACTATTACATGGAAGTAAAGCGCGGTCATTGACCTAGGTCAATGAGTATAAACATCAGTTTTGGAATTTAATCCGAATGATTTCCGGCGTGCCGAATCCCGTTGTAGTGGTAGTCAGAAGATTTTCGGATCATCCGAAATATGATAAAATAGATTTTAGTGAATATGATGGTGGGTCTTATCATCAGTGGGATGCATAGTGGAATGATCATGGTGAAAGCGAACAAAAATGGTTCCGATCCCAATGATGATAAATAATATTCCAAGCGCCTTGATCAGCTGGGGGTTCAGTTTTCCGCGAAACTGATTGAACCCCATTGTAAATAGAAATAATCCGGGAAGTGTCCCGGTAAAAAAAGCTCCCATGAAAATGGATCCCTGAACCGGATCACCACTGGCAAATGCAAGTGCGAAGGCCGGGTAAAGAACTCCGCATGGCAGAATTCCTGTGAAAAATCCGAAAACGAGAGAATATAGGGAAGGGTTGGAAGAAGTTTTCAGTTTCATCAGGACCGGTGAAAATATTCTTTTTAAGAAAACAGAGGGAATAGCTGTTCCTGTTTTTGATAGAGAAGGAACGAAAATTCCCATTGCAAAAATCAAAATGAAGATTCCTGCGAATACCGCAGAAATCATCTGCAAATGAACCAGGTCCCCGGCAAAGTTGATTCCTTTTCCAAAGTATCCGAGAGAAAATCCAATGATCATATACGAAATGCCACGACCGGAATGATAAAATAGATTGGTTCTGATTTTGGAGTCAGGCGAATGATTCATCGCTGCAATGAATGGGCCGCACATCGAGATGCAATGAAGGGAACTGGTAATTCCATGAAAGAGGGCTGCAATGATTATTGGGATATATAGAATTTCAGTCACCGGTTTTTTTCTCCTCATCATCAAATAGCATTCTGTATTTTGGTCCTTCCACATCATCATACTGTCCGTTTTTTACAGACCAGAGAAAAACAAAAAAAGCTCCACATGCAATTGCAAGAGCGATCGGGATTGTGAGAAACAGGGCTGTCATTTATTTTTCCTGAGATAGAGTGAGAATGAATTCAGAAGAACTGAAATAGAGCTCAATGTCATTAGCCCGGCACAAATTACCGGTATCATGAAACCGGCGGCTGCGAGCGGCAGCATGATCGAATTATATAGAAAAGAGATCAGTATATTCTGGCGAATCACCTTTGCAGTGCTCTTCGAATTTTTAATAGCCGTGACGATTCCGGAAAGATTATTCCTGACGAGAATAATATCTGATTTATCTATAGAAGTGTCCGAGGCAATCCCGAGAGTGATCCCTACATTCGATGCGGCAAGGCAAGCTGAATCATTGAATCCATCGCCGATCATAATGATATTCCTTCTTTTACCTTGCAGATCGGTTACGAGATTTAATTTTTCTTCCGGAGTTTTATTGAAAAAGAAATCCCGGATGCCAAGCGATCCTGCGATACTCCGGACTGGCTCTTCCCTGTCACCGGAAAGTAAAATTACGTTTGGAACAAGAGAAGACAGTTGTTTTATAATTCCAGCGGTTCCGGGTCTTAACGTATCCCGCAGAGACCAATAACCTGAAAAAATATCGTTCACAGAAATATAAATCCTTGAGCCCTCTCCCTGATCAGGTTCCGCCATATCCGGATTGGCGAAACTATTTCGTCCTAATTTTACTTCGAAAGATTCGCCGGCATATTCTATTCTTGAAAAAATTCCCTGGCCTGGAATTTCTTCTGATTGGATAATCTCCGGATCGCACTCCCGAAATTCAGGATAATTTGCCAGAAGTTCAGAATATAGTGATCTGGCTGCCGGGTGTGTAGAATCTTTTGCAGTCAGATACGCAAACAACTTTGTCCTCAAATTAATTCCCGGACTTTCAAAGTTCACTGACAATATTCCTGAGGTAAGTGTTCCCGTTTTGTCAAAAATAATTGTGTCCGGCTTTGACATTGGCTCGATCAGATCGGGATTTTTGATCAGTATTCCTTCTCTTGAACAGAGGATTGTGTTGATTACAAGTGCAGTAGGAACTGCGAGACCGAGTGCGCACGGACAAGCTACAATTAGAACTGCTATCACATTAAGAACAGCTTTATCCGTTGATCCGTTCACTGACCAGTATATAAATGTTGAAACCGCAAAGAATAGCACAGTCCCGATGAAGTAGGCAGCTATTCTGTCTGTCACCCGTTCTGCATTAGGCTTTATCGAAACCGAATCGTCGATCACCTGTTTCAGCCTGGACAGGGTTGAATTCTTTGAGGAAGCAATGGCGCATAACGTAATCGGATTAACTATACAGACAGATCCCGCAAAGATCTTTGCCCCTTTTGAATAATTGACAGGGACCGACTCTCCTGTCAGAAAAGATTCGTCCAAAGTGGCGAATTCTGATTCCAGAAGGCCATCAACCGGAACCCGGTTTCCAGGTTTGATTTTAATCCGGTCCCCTTTCTCAATTTTTCGCGAAGAAATCGGGATTTCTCCCGATTCACTGATGAGTATGGATTCCTCGGGTAAATTTCCGAGGAGGGAGCCTACGCGTTTTTGGGCACTGGAGCGGACAGCTGATTCAAAATATTTTCCAATGAGCACGAAAAAATAAATCGTACAAACCGAATCAAAATAGACCTCGCCAATGTCGCTTAACGTAACATAAATGCTGTAAAAATATGCGATTGAAATGCCAAGGACGAGCAGAACATCCATTGTCAGTGCTTTGTTTTTTAGCCCGGACAGGGCTCCCCGCAAAAATGGAAAACCGGAATAGAAATAGGCTGGAGTTGCAAGCGTCCACGATACATAGTGCAGAAGTTTTTTGTAGGATAGCTCTATGCCCGAAAAAAATCCGGCATAGAGAGAAGAACTGAAAAGCATGATATTTCCAAAACAGAATCCTGCGACAACCATCCTGTAGAAAAGATCCCTCGAACTCCTGTCTGATTTTTCGGCATTTTCTGAACTGTAAAGTTTTAGCCTGTACCCGATAGTCCCGACAGAATGAACGATTTCCGAAAGCCTTACTAAATCTTTATTGTATTCAATGTGTGCGATTCCAGTTGCAAAATTTATTCGCGCATTGATCACACCTTTTTGTTCTTTCAGGATCTTTTCTATCAGCCAGACACATGCGGAGCAATGGATATTGAGCACTGTAAAATTTACTTCGGAGTGACCCGCTTTGTTTTCAATAACGTAGTCAAGATATGTGTCCGGGCTGTCATATTCGGTCTGGATTTCTCCCGTTTTATCAACTGGTTCCAGTTCACTGGTACCGCGCAGTTCATAGAAATAATTGCTTCCGGTTTCACGGATCAGCTCAGATACCAGTTTACATCCGTTGCAGCAATATTGAACTTCCTGATTATTTGCAATGCCGGTTATGAAGAGATTGGGGGGAACAGGGTTTAAACAATGAAAACAGTTTATTGATTCCACACCGGAAACAGCGGATTTTAGTTCAGTTACCGGCATTGGCCTGGATCGATTTTGAAAACTTCTTGCCGTTACAATTGCTTGTTACAGTTAAATTCCAGATTCCTGTTTCTGGAAGAAAAAGATTTCCCGTAAATGTGCCGTTGATTCCCGGAGAAAGGCGTGTTGTGCTGTTAAATTTATCTGTTGCCGGCCGCTCTGCCAAAAGTTCTTGCGAGCAATTTTCAGGAACCCCGTTTCCCTTTTTGAATTTTATAGCTATGGGGTTGTCGCCTTTCCTGAACTTATATGAATCTGTAAATATTTCACCTTCGAACTGGTAGCCTTCGAGTTTCATTGCTTTTTGTTCTGCTGTAACTTTTTCGTAGTTCAATCCTTTCTCATAATAGTTTGGATCAACCGCTGGAGTGTATGTCTTTGCCGCATAACGCATAGTGAAAAAAGTCCCGGTAAACATCAGTAGAAACGCAGCCCCGATTCCATAATCCGGATTTCTTTTCTTTCGGTTTTCGAAAGACTGAGTGTAGTTTCCTCACCTGTCAGGACTTTGAATTTGTCTGAGTCTTTGCCTGGCAGCACTTCAATATTCAGATTCTGTTCCTGCAGACTGAGGTTTTGTACTTTCATCTTATAGAAATTTCTTACGATATTTCCTGGAATAGACATAGGCTGCACATTTCTATCCGGAAGAATACTCATATATAACGGAATTCTGAAACTGAGAAGAGTGATCGCTGTCACAAGGACAACTGAGAGCAGGGTTCCATAAACAACTGTTCTGGGGCGGATCCATTTGATTTCTTTTGTTTTGGCACTTACCTGGTTTTCGGTGAGATACCCGATGAGGGTTTTTTTCTTTTCTTTTCCCATGATTTTTGTGCAGGCATCTACACATTTTCCGCACGCGATACATCCGATTTGAACACCATCCCTGATATCAATTCCAGTCGGGCAGACTACGACACACATATTACACGCTATACAATCGCCAATTTTTTCGGTTCCATTTCTTCTTGGTTCGCCTCTATTCCGGTCATAAGTGACGTTGATAGAATGTGCATCCATCATGACAGTTTGAAACCTTGCATAAG
>JAIOQL010000257.1 GCA_021413405.1 Leptospira sp. | reverse complement strand
GGAATTTACTACCTGAATTTTATTTGAGCCGGGACTGGATCATTCATTAAATTTTGCACTAAGCCGTGCAGCAACATTGTATAGCGATAAACCAAAATTCGAAAAAGTGCGGGAAAATATTATGAGCATTGATTGGTCATGGGCTAAAAGTATGGGACAGTATAGAAAGATTTATGAACGGGCAATAAGGAAAAGGAATATCTAAATTCGGAGATTATCAGAATAGCAAGGAAAATCGAATGAATGTTTTCCGAAAATATTACGAAGATCGCAAATTTTATATTATTGCGGATAAAAACAGGATATTGGGCTCTTCGTTTTTCCACTTTTGGGTATCAATTATCTTATCCCAGTTCACCTGTTTTTTTTATTTTTCCGGGTGCTTTTACTTAATTTGGTGTATTTATACAGGGACCGGAAATTTGATCTGGATTTTTGCTCTTGTAGTTGCACTTGCTATCTCCCGGATTGGAATTTTCTTTGTCATGCAATCTGGAATTATAGAATTAATAAAAACCGACTCAGGCAGATTTAACAATAGAAAAGTCGGTTTGGATTCAGAAATAGAATTCGGGAATCACAAGCGCCACGGATCGAAACGGGGTCAATTTCTTGGTTGAATTTTGTGGATTTTTAAAAATACCGGTGCATGCAAGAAATTGACCGAAGGTGAGAGCCGGGTCGAGCCAATTGCTGTCTGCTGTTGCTATCGGAGAAAAATTTGCGAGAGGCGCCCGGATGCTTGTCTCCGGCTTGTCCGGAGTCTCAATTAAGAAAATTCTTCGTTTATCGAGACTCCTGATTGAGCGGGAGACAAATTTAAATTTCACTTCAATGCTTTTGTGAAAATCATTTTACCTGCAGCAGTCTGGATAATCGAAGTTACATTCACTTTCACTTCTTTTCCTACCAGATGACCGCCGTTTTCAATTACTACCATTGTTCCGTCTTCGAGATATCCGATTCCCTGGTTTTCGTCCTTCCCTTCTTTGATAACCTGGATTTGAATTTCTTCACCAGGTAGAACCACTGGTTTTAACGCGTTTGCAAGATTGTTCAGATTTAGGACTTTAACTCCCTGGAGTTCAGCAACCTTGTTCAGATTGAAATCATTTGTAACAAGTTTTGCACCGGTATCGCGGGCGAGTTTTATCAGTTTTGCATCTACTTCCCGGGTTTCTGTATAGTCTGTGTATGTGATTTTTACCTCTATGCTCCCTTTTCTCTGGAGTTTATTGAGCATATCAAGACCGCGTCTTCCTCTTGCCCGTTTGATCGGGTCAGAAGAATCGCTAATCAATTGAATTTCACGTAGTACGAAGTTGGGCAGGATGAGCGGGCCATCGATAAAATGAGTGTCAGCAATATCCAGAATCCTTCCATCAATAACGACTGATGTATCAAGAATTTTGTCTCTGATCTCCCCACCTTTTTCGGCTCCAATGGAAAATGATCCGACGCCACCACCGAAAATAGCCAGACCAGGTTTTTTGGAGAATTCTAATCCTGCTCGTATGCCGAATAAGCCAAATGTGAAATATAGAACTAAGATTAGACCTGTACTATTGAAATCACGCAGAACGAGTGAGATCAGATATGCCAGTGTAATTCCGACCAAAGCGCCTACGGAGCTGCAAAGAAGACTTTCCCCATCAATGACCGGGTATATTTTTCCTTCACCGAAGAAGATGGCAAGGCTGGTAGCAAAAATGATTCCGGAATAAATTAGAACCTGTAGAGGGTTACTGTATCCGAAATGAAGAATCAAATAGGCGGCAATGGAAAATGCAGTGCATAATAATACTTTATATAAATGTTTCATGCTCAAATCCTGATTTAAATTTGAGTTAGAACGGGAAAATTATTCTTCTAATCTTCCGACAGGAACTGAACTTGCGAGGATATCGGAAACAATGTTTCCAGCCTCTTCCTGCGGAACACCTTTACTTAGAGCAATTTCAGTTTTTACAAGGTTGTAGGCGCTCTCATAGAGTTTTCTTTCCATTATAGAAAGCTCTTTTCCATTTGCTCGCCTAAATAAATTTCTACAAACATCAGCAACTTCATAGATTGACCCGGATTTGATTTTATTCATATTATTCTGGTATCTGATTTTCCAGTCTTCTTCCGTATCAATTTCGTCCTTCATGAGTAAATTTAGAACTTTTCTGACTTCTTTTTTGCTGATAATAGCCCTAATCCCAACCTGTTTTGCTTTATCCACAGGTATCATAACTTTCATTTTGTTTGCTTGGATCTCTAGGCTATAACAATCCCTTTTCTTACCAAGAATGATTTTTTTACTCACCTCAGTAACGGCGCCAACGCCATGCATGGGATATACTACGTAATCTCCAACCCTGAATTCTGGTGCGGAACTTTTGTTGCTCTTAGTCAAATTAATTATAATTTCTTCCGTTCAAACTCTGTTTTTTAGACTGTCGAAAATGGGCAAAAAAGTCAATAAATAAATTGATATACGATTTATATTTTTCAAAATTGTACCTGCTTGATCGATGCAGAATCCAATGTTTTCCCATATTTTGAACGTAGTATCGAAAGTGTCTTCTTTGCTTCTTCGGAAGTGTAGAAATAGCCAAGATAAAGCTTGCCTGTTGAAGTTTTAAAAAGTCGGCCTGCAAGCTCTGGTTTATCTGAAACAAGCGTTTTACCAAATTTTATAGCTTCATTGGGGTTAGATGTGCCAAGTTGTACCAAATAATTCATTTTGTCGGGTTTTGGCGGAAATTTTAATCCGCTTTGCACTGATTGGGGAACCTTCTTAATTGTTTTCTGAGGCTTCACAATTTCTGTATTCTTTTGAGGTTCCTCTATCGAAATGCCGGATTCTTTTGTTTCCTGTTTAGATTTGATTTTATCGTCCGCTGCATTGTTTACATTCCGGAATGAATGCGTCTCGTTATTTGCAAAAGTGTTTTCTTTTTGGTCAATTTTAAGACCTATGACCAAACCTGAAGTGAACAACAGGACGGCTCCAATGAATAAATACAGAAATGATGATTTTCCGACAGATTGTGCAGATGCGAATTTTTGAAAAAAGATAGAGTCTTCGCTTGAAGATTGGGATGGTCGACTGTGATTTGTTGCGTAATTTTGTCCTGATTGTCTTAGTCTTCTGGAATAGTCAATATTCTGCATTTTAGATAAATCCTGTAGAAATCTATAGTAGGTATCGACATAATATTTGGTTTGTACCTGATGATTTTTCTTTAACCCCCTTTTTTTTTACCCGGATTGAAAATTTTTTACATTATTTTGAAACACGGAAGAACATTTTTTACCTGTATATAGTATGCCACAGGGATTCATTGATCCGGGTGAGATTGAATTTTAGGAAAACAAATGAATCCAGATATAAAGATAGTTAAAACAACTTTTTTGATTGATAACAAATTTAATTACTCCATTGACTATTCATCCGAACGTGCCAGTTCTTCCTGCTTTGAAATTACAGCAGAGTTGTATGATTCACTACTTGGAAGGATTGGAACCGAGGCAAGGATCGATGGATATCTGCATTATATTCTAAACAAATATAGAATTCTTTGTTACTCCGGGAAAATAGAAAAATTTGAAGGGGTGAAACTTAAGTATCAGGACCAAAATCAGGATTTCAAAAGAGCTGATTTTCGTCCCTTTGCCGGAGATTGGGCGGAGCTACGAATTTTAGCTTCTATGCACGGAATGACAATGACCCGTTTTTTTGTAATGTTGCTTGGATTCGATATGGGAAAACTTGGTGAGGACATGGCCGCCGTGATGAGGGGCGTTGATCCGACAGAATTATTGCGCCACCCGATAGCTTATACCCAAACCCTGCGTCGCAACCAATCGAAACTCACAAAATTTGTTCGGTTTGGAACAAATATGTATGAATTTTTTGAGATAGAATCTCTTTGGCAAAGAACAAGAATTCCTTCTTCCTACTTTAATTGATCATTCTAAGATTTGGAACATGACCCGTCTGTTTTTGTGACGGTTATCATCTGAATTATTGTCAACCAAGGGTCTTGTTTTACCAAATCCCTTTGTTTCTAAACGGTCTTTCTCAACTTTATGTCTGACAATTAAATACTCTGAAACAGCTTTTGCTCTGGCAAGCGAAAGAGTGAGATTGTCTGAATCTTTACCTACGTTATCCGTGTGACCTTCAATCAAAACCCGGATATTTTTATTTTCTTTCAGGACATTCGCCAGACTGTCCAGTTCAGGTTCGGATTCCCGTGTGATATCATGCTTATTAGTTTCAAAAAATAGATTATTTATTGCAATCTCTTTACCTTTCCGTAGCTCCGGAAGTTTAATCTCGACGTTAACTTCTTTGTAAACATTGTCCGCTACTCTCAGATCCAGATTCATATGAACCGGTAGATATCCTTCTTTTTTTCCATGAAAGGCATACCTTTCACCAAACGGCACTATGATCGAAAAACTTCCGGTAACAGGATCTGAAACAGTATTTCCTTTTTTCTCCAGGGTTTTCAATGAATCATAAAAAATTTCCGCTGAAAGAGGTTCAC
>JAIOQL010000256.1 GCA_021413405.1 Leptospira sp. | reverse complement strand
ATCGCTTATTTCGATTACAATGCAACCCATCCGCCATTCGAGGAAATCATCCGGAAGGCAAACGAGGATTATTTTTACTCATATTTTAACCCTTCCGGTGCTACGCGCTTCTCTCTTTCTATGCAGTCAAAAATCGAAGGTGCACGAAAATATTTTGCTAAAATCTGTGGTAAACCGGAAAAAAATTTTGTATTCAGTTCAACAGGAACTGAAGCAAATTTTCTGCTTTTAACTGCACTTTCATCGGTTACGAATGTTTCAAAAAATGCCATCGTGTCCCCATTCGAACATTCTTCCTTTTATGCCGGTCTGTCCAAATCCGGGTTTGCACAGGAAATTATCAGAACTGATATGACAGGACTCATTGATTTGAATGATCTTGAAAAAAAACTCCAAAAATTTTCTTCAGAAACAAAGAATCAAATCCCTGTTTTCATAATATATGCCGGGAATGAAACCGGTGTCGTCCAGCCAATGACTGAAGCCAAAAAACTCTGCGAAAAATTCAATGCCCTTCTCTTCTCGGATGTTATTCAGGCATTCGGAAAGATTGATCTGGAATTTCAAATCCTGAATGGATTTACATTTTCTTCTCACAAAATCGGCGGGGGTCCTGGATCCGCCTTGACATACGTCGATGATGTTCTTGTAGTCGAAGGTTTTTCAATCTTCAAAGGAGGAAATCAGGAAAACGGTCATAGGGCTGGAACTGAAAACACTCCATCAATTATATCCTTTGAAGAATCCGCAAAAAAGCAACTGGAAGAAATGCGCACAAAAAATGAAAGACTTTACCGATTCCGAAAAATAATTGAAGAAAGATTGAAAGAATCCGGTGCTACGATCGTAGCAGAGGGCTCACCAAGACTACCCTCGACAACATTTACCCTGCTTCCGACAGAGAATATTGATTTTTTTATGATCGGGATGGAAGAAAAAGGAATCATAGTTTCAACAGGTTCTTCCTGTAGATCCCGTTCTAGAGATGCGTCAAATTCTTTGCTCAGAATGGGATATTCAAAAGATGATGCCTTACGTGCTATCAGGGTTTCAACCGGTTATTTTACGCGAGAACAGGATGTCGAATACTTACTGGATTCTGCCGTTGAAATCCTCAGAAAGTTGTAACTTATTTTAAGTTTGGTCTGACCTCTTATGAAAGTATTTTAAAAAATATTTCAATATTTTTTAAAAATCATATTCCCAAATGAATATTTTTTACCTGATATGAATAGAGCCGCAGATCTGATGTGATCCGCGGATAAATAATATCATGGAGAAAAATATGCCACTTTATCCTATAGAGCTTCCCAGAACGCAGTCTTCCCTTCTTGTGCCACGCAGGTTCCTCGGAGATTTTAAAGAACGCACAGGAAGAGGGAGGAGGGAAATTTATTTCCATTTTTTGATTAAAAGGTATGGTCATTTGATAATGACAGGCGCATTGGGCAACAGAGAGTCAGTTAAGAAGCGCTTCCAGGATCCCGGAAAAGAGCTTGTTAAGAAAAATTTCACACCGTCCAATCAGGATTGGATCCAATTTGATACTTTGTCAAATTACCTGGGTCTTTCGAAGACAGGGTTGTTTACATTGCTTTTGGTTCTGGATATTGCCGGTTGGGGGGAACTACTCGCAGAAAAATTCTATGATCGTGGAGTTCCCCCAAC
>JAIOQL010000255.1 GCA_021413405.1 Leptospira sp. | reverse complement strand
GCCTTTGTTTTATGTACGATAGTCGACAATGCGTCAACGGGTTCGCCGTTCACAAGTATATCGAGTTTTACAAGCTGTGATGCTTTGTAGCCGATTGGCTCATAATCGAGCGATGCATAGCCTTTCGAAAATGATTTCAGTTTATCATAGAATTCAAAAATAAGTTCGGCTAATGGCATTTCATAAACAAGCTGGACTTTGTTTTCATCGAGGTAAATGGAATCAACATGAATCCCGCGCTTTTCAATCACGAGTGACATGATATTTCCAACATATTCATTTGGTGTAAAAATAGTCGCCTTTACATAAGGCTCTTCCATCATCTCGATGAAGTTCGGCTCAGGAAATTTAGAAGGGTTATCTATCTCAGCAGTTTCATGTTTTGTATTTGTGATCCTGTATTTCACCGAAGGTGCAGTCGTAATCAGAGAAAGGTTGAATTCCCTCTCCAGTCTCTCCTGGACAATTTCCATATGCAAAAGTCCGAGATAGCCGACCCGGAATCCAAAACCTAGTGCATTCGAATTTTCCCTTTCATAGACAAGAGCAGCATCATTTAATTTTAATTTATCAATAGCTTCCACAAGTTCGTCAAATTGCTCTCCATAGATCGGGAAGAGACCGGAAAAAACCATGGGTTTTGCTTCCTTGTAACCCTGGACAGCCTCTTTCGTCGGCTTATCAAAATTGGTTGCAGTGTCACCGGTTCTCGCATCGGCTACATTTTTAATTCCGGCGACAATGTATCCGACATCACCGGCGCCTAACGTATCGGTGGGGACAAGACGGATCATATTTATGCCGACTTCAGTGACAACAAAATCTTTCCCGCTTCCCATGAGAAGTATCCTGTCCCCACGCTTCACCGTTCCGTCAAACACCCGGACTTTAATAACGACGCCCATGTAGGTATCAAAATACGAATCATAGATTAATGCCTTTAACGGCTCTTCTGATTCTCCACTCGGCGGTGGGATAAGTTTTACGATAGATTCAAGAACATCCGCTACGTTGAGACCCGTTTTTGCGGAAATAGAAATTGTCTCGGTAGAATCGAGTCCAAGAGTATCCTCAATGAGTTTCAGACATTTCGGGATGTCTGCGCTCGGGAGATCAATTTTATTTATGACCGGAATGATTTTGAGATTTGCTTCCATTGCAAGATAAAGATTTGCAAGTGTCTGAGCCTCTACACCCTGGCTGGCATCGACTATCAGAAGAACCCCTTCACAGGCCATGAGTGAACGCGAAACTTCATAATTGAAATCCACGTGCCCCGGAGTATCGATCAGATTCAGATGATAGGTCTGACCATCTTTTGCAAAATAATCAAAGGATGCGTTATTTGCTTTTATTGTGATTCCACGCTCACGTTCAATATCCATGGAATCCAGAATCTGATTTTTTTTGGTTCTTTCGTTTGTAACAAGACCGATCTCAAGAAGTCTGTCTGCGAGAGTTGACTTCCCATGATCAATATGAGCAATTATTGAAAAATTTCGTATGAACGGCTGTCTGTTACTCATCCCGGTTACTAATTTTCTATATGCCGGAATTTTGTCATCTTTTACATATTCAGCCAGAAAACCGGAATGATCTGTGTTTTATTGGAGTTTTTCCACAGCAGAGAATCCTGTTACTAGGAAACACCCGGATCATCTCGTGCAGTTCCCGGTTTTTTGCGAAATACTAATTTCGCATAACGCACCATCAGGACTAATTTTCCTTATCCGCTTATCAGAAAGGTTCAGTCGTCTCCATAGATCACAGAAGTGAATCCTTTATCGACCTTTCCCTGTTTCAGTGCAACGTTTACTTTCGTATGAAACACTTCCTTTACAATTCCGATTGCAACTTCTTTTCCGGAACGGTTCAGAAATTTCATTACATCGCCGGAGTGCGCTTTGTCCGGTCTCGCAGTGGAAACGACAACATCAGTCGAAGTAACTCCGAAAACAATCCCTTTGAATTCGGCATACCTTGGTTTCTCTGCCTGTTTTTCCCCAATTGAACCGTTCAGATAATTCCTGAAATC
>JAIOQL010000254.1 GCA_021413405.1 Leptospira sp. | reverse complement strand
AATTGATCCTGCCGCAATGTTAATCAGGATACAGGCGACCGCATTCAGATTACTGGCATTGTCTCTGAAGTTGAAACGTAGAGAATAAAGTGAATCTGTGTCAGCCATACATTATTTAATCCGGAAATCTTCCTTTCTTTGACAGCATGACCTTATCATAGAAATTTGTCAAACAGAGATGACAATCATATTTCTGATCACATCCAGATACCTGAGAGGCCCGGGAGTGTTCGGGCTTTTATCCTTAAAATCCAGGCTTTCCTTTTTTGTCATGGCGGTCGGGGTATCCCTGTTAGTCGTCGTACTGTCAATTTTTAATGGATTTCAGCGGCAGATAAAGGAGTCTCTCTGGTCTGGCGGCTCTCATATCACCATAGAAAACGTGTATAGTAACGGGGAAATCCGGAATTATGAAAAACTGATCAGTATCCTTCAGAACATTCCTCAACTAAAAGAACGGGTTATTTCCATCCAGGGTAATATAACCAGCAATGGATTGCTGCAAAACTCCAATACATTTGTTCCTATAATGATCCGGGCTGCTGATTTTCATCCCGGGACACAGGTAGTTCACAATGAAATTCCGAATTTCCCGAAACTGAGTCATTACAATAGGGATGAAATCAAAGATCTGGGAACAAAGGATTACGTCATAATCGGAAAAGAAATCTCCTCGTTGTACAATTACGGTCTTGGGAAATTTGTTACAATTGCCGTGCCTTCCGGAACTTTTTCTGTCGGCAAAGGAGTAGAGGTAAGCGTCCAGAATTTCCGGGTTGTAGGTACATTTCAAACGGGTTACTACAACTATGATTCCCGCTTTGTCTATCTATCCCTTGCAATGGGACAAAAACTGTTCAAACTCCCAAAATCAGTGAACCAGATCGTACTCAGAGTTCATTCTCTTGATGATTTGGATTTCTGCAAAGAAAAGATAAAAGAAAGTTCCGAATTCCAGGAATTCATGAAAAGTGAGGCATCCTTCACTGTAAGAACCCTGGCCGATGAACAGAAGAATTTTTTTACAGCGTTACAAATGGAGAAAACAATCATTTCGGTAATTGTATTTCTTTTTATAATACTGGCAGCATTGGGAATGGTTGCATCAGTTTATTCCCTGGTCCGTTCCAAGCAGAAATCAATCGGGACACTGAAAGCACTCGGTCTTCCTTCTTCGAACATTCTTCTTATCTTTACTTTGAATTCTATGATCATCGGGATCTTTGCATCTCTCGTCGGTGGAATGATTGGAATTTTTCTGGCAAATCAGCTGGAATCAATACTGAATATTATCAGTGATATGATAAATCTTTTTGGAGCCGGAATCTACGGGTCAAACTGGGTCACGAGGCAACTTGTTCCGAAAGACGTATATTATTTTGAGCATTTGCCTGTGGATATTGATATATCGTTTATTTTTATGGTGACAACGGCAGCAACAATACTCTCCGGTATCGCAGGATATTTTCCTGCCAGGTGGGCAGCCCGCCTGAATCCGATAGACACGATACGGAACGAATAATAATGGAAATTGTCAAAATACAAAACCTGAACAAGTCTTATTATAAAAATGAAAAGGCATTCAATATTCTTTCGGATCTCAATTTTAGTGTTGAGGAATCCGAAATCGTTTCAGTAGAAGGAGCTTCAGGCGTAGGAAAATCGACCCTTCTGAACATTCTTGGAGCTATGGATTTTTTTGATACCGGGATCGTTGAGGTTTGCGGGATAAGCATTGGTAAAATTCCGGAGAGGGAAAAAGAAATTTTCAGATCCGAAAAAATTTCGTTCATATTCCAGCATCATCTGTTGCTTCCGGATTTTACTGCTCTTGAAAATGTAATGATTCCTCTTCTGATCAATAAGGCCAACAAACAGAATGTCAGGCAAATGGCGGTGGAAATTCTGGACCGCGTTGGCCTTGGGAACCGGCTGGATAATTTTCCCTCCGAACTTTCAGGTGGAGAAAGCGCAAGAGTTGGCGTTGCAAGAGCACTCGTGTCCCGGAAAAAATTAATTCTCGCTGACGAGCCAACCGGAAATCTTGACAGGGAAAATTCACGGAATCTTATGAACCTGATACTGGAACTTCAGAGAGAATTCCGGTTTTCGATGGTCATCGTTACACATGATCTGGAGCTTGCATCTCTCTCTCACAGAAGAAATAAAATTGTTTCGGGACAATTACAGCCGATCTAAAAATGAATTCTGCCTGAAATGCGGAACGGATAAAGAATTTTTCCGTCTGACCGGAAAGTTCGGATGTAAAAACTGTTATTTCACATTCTCAAGTTTCTCAAAAGAATATTTCTCCGGAATGCGAAAGAAATATATCTTTTCGGTGGAAAAAAATATTCCGGAATACATCAGTTCTGCGGGTAATGAAAAACAAAAACGGAAGTTACATGCCATTCTTAATTCAGTATTGTCTGAAAAAAGAAGTCTGGAATCTGTGATGGCAGGACAGCCAGCAGGTTTTATATCTCCGATAAGCGTCAGGTTCAGGTTGGCGCGGAACTTCCGGAACTTTCCATTTCCGATTATAAACCCTGTGCCGGAAGAATTGCTTCTCGAAAAAATGGAAAGCTTTGTTTCAGCAATTACCGGGAAAAAGACTGGAATTAAAATAAAAGACAGGATTGAGTTTGCCAACGCATCGGTATATTTTTTTGATGAGGATCATATTCGCCTTGAAGTGAAAGGTTCAAATTTCGTTGATCTTGAGAATGTTTTGCAAAGTCAGTCTTCTTTTAACAGATTTCACTCCAAAGATGAATTTGATTTTTCGGGCAGGTTTGGATTTCACACATCCTGTCCAACCAATTCATTCCGGGGCAATAAATTGTCGGCTCTCCTCGATTTAAAAAATCTCTTCCTTTTTGATGGTGGCAGGTTTGTTCTGAAAATACTGCCGGAATACATCAGCATTGGAGGCCCGGATGGAGGCAAGGTAATCGGTCAGAATGGCGATTATTTGATCAATTTTCATGTAAAAAATTTCAATTGTGCCAGGAAAAAGAGATTTATCTCGTTTATTAATTTGCTTCTATTTATTAATGCGAAAATAATTGAAAATATTCAGTAGATACTTCTTGCCTATTTTTACGATACTGTAAATAGATAATCTGACAGTTTTCTTAGTCTAATTCTACAGACGGGTGGATTTGGAATCGTCCGGGAAAGCAGAGGATTTGAAAACACGAGGTTTTTTATGATAGATTTTACTAAAAGAGCAAAACGGGTTATAAACGAGATAGCGCAGGAAGAAGCCAAGCGTCTCGGTCATGATTTCATCGGGCCTGAGCATATTCTTCTGGGACTCCTAAGGGAAGAGGATTCTGTTGCTATAAAGATACTGACAAACCTCAACATTAATCTGAATGAACTCCGCAAGGAAGTAGAGAGGAGAACGAGAGAGAATTCAAACACTCTTCTGATCGATATGACTTCCGGGCAGGATAAATATCAAAAAATGATTGAAAGTTCCCGTGAAGAAGCAAAGCGGCTTAAGCACAATTATGTTGGAACTGAACACATTCTATTGGCGCTGCTGAGAGATAACAATAACCTCGCTGGCGGAGCTCTGTCTGCTTTTAGCGTTAACTACAACGTAATCAAAAGTGAAATAATGCGT
>JAIOQL010000145.1 GCA_021413405.1 Leptospira sp. | reverse complement strand
CGCCATTTCTTTCCTTGTATCTTGGAGCAATATCGCCAAACAGTTTTACGACAACATCCCTGTCTTTGATCGTCCTCATGACTTCTCTCTTACTGTGAAGAAGTAATTCCGGTTTCGACGCTTCCAGGTTTTTTTTTGCTTTTGTAATAATTTTTTCGGCAAAAGAACGGACAACTTTTGCTTTCGCAAGCGTAGATTCAATTCTCTCGTGTTCAAAAAGACTTGTGACCATATTATTGATCATAGCCTTTCTGTGCGAATGATTACGGTTTAGATGCTTTACTTTGTTTCTTTTTAACATTAGAAATCTCTCATTCCAAATGATAGACCAATAAGTGCAAGCTTTGATTTCATTTCTGCAAGACTTTGATCGCTATAATGTCTGGATTTGGTCATTTCATCTTCGTTTCTCTTTACAAGATCACCCACAAAATCAATTTCAAGACTACGGAGTATATTCAAAGCCCTGACTGACAGTTCCAATTCCTCTACATTTCTGGAGAGGGATGCTTTGAATTTCTGATCCGTTTCATCCAGCTCTTCGATTTCCTCTTCAACTTCTTCTTCAAAATTGATAAATACTGTGAGATGTTCCTTTAGAATCTTGGCTGCTTGTGCAAGCGCGTCTTCCGGAGAAATCGATCCATCCGTCCAAATTTCAATCGTTAATTTTTCGAAATCAGATCTCTGTGCTACTCTTGTTTCCCCGATTTCGAAGATCACCTTTTGAACAGGTGAAAATAAAGAATCAATAGGAATGGTTCCAAGAACCTCTACATCCCGCTTTTTTTCTTCGGACGGAATATAACCTTTTCCTCTTTGAATCTCAAGATCCATCACCAGGTGAGCGTCTTCATTCAAGGTTGCAATGTGAAGATCAGGATTCATAATTTCAATAGATGAATCAACGGCTAGATCCCCAGCCTTGAAATACCCGGCTCCCTTAAGCTCCATATGAATAATTTTGCTCTGATCTTTATCTTCTGGCTCGTATTTAATTCTTACCTGTTTCAGATTCAGAATAATCCTTGAAACGTCTTCGGTGATTCCCTCAATATAGGAAAATTCATGAGTGATCCCTTCAATCCTGAGAGCAGAAATTGCAGAGCCTTCGATAGAAGACATCAAAGTCCTTCTCAATGAATTTCCAATTGTAGTCGCAAATCCTCTTTCAAAAGGTTCAGCTACAAATTTACCGTAATTCGGCGTTGTTGCCTCTGTGGTAAACTCAATCTTCTTGGGCCTCTTAAAGCCTTTTAATAAATTCTTAGGAGTCAATCTCGGGTCCTTTAATTAATTTTAGTAATTACTTAGAATACAACTCAACTATGACCTGCTCTTTAATCGGCATATCTATGTGTTCGCGTGATGGAAGAGCAGAAACCTCACCTGAAAAATTGCTATAGTCCGGAATAACCCAGGACGGATAACGATTTAACGACTGCGCTAATTTGATATTAAGATCCATAACATTCGATTTCTGCATTTTCTCTTTTATGTTAACCTTGTCCCCGATTTTTATCTGGAACGAAGCCACATCAACACGTTGACCGTTTACGGTTATGTGACCTTGCGATATGAACGATCTGGACTGGGCACGTGATGACGCAAAACCCATTCTATATACAACATTATCCAAACGTCTTTCAAGTAACTGTAGAAGAATTTCCCCGGTAATTCCAGTCTGCGATTTGTGCGCCTGTGCAAAATACGCCCTGAATTGCTTTTCAAGAACTCCATAGATTCTCTTTACTTTTTGCTTTTCACGCAACTGAATTGAATATTCAGAAATTTTACCTTTCTTTTTCGGAGGCAACCCTGGAGGAGTTTTTCTGTCCTCAAAACTGCACTTTTCTTTATTTAAACATCTGCTGCCTTTCAGGAAAAGTTTTAACCCTTCTCTTCTGCAAAGCTTACAAACTGGTCCGGTATATCTTGCCATTTATTAAACCCTTCTTCTTTTTCTAGGCCTGCATCCGTTGTGCGGAAGAGGCGTGATATCTTTTATTATTTTAATTGAGAGCCCTTTGTTGGCAAGAGACCTGATAGCTGATTCACGACCAATTCCCGGACCGGAAACAAGCACATCAATTTCGCGCAGCCCGGCATGTTCAATTGCTTTGTCAGCAGCATTCCCGGCGGCGATTTGAGCTGCGTACGGTGTAGATTTTTTGGATCCTTTAAAACTCATCGTTCCGGAGGATGACCACGCAATTACATTTCCTGCCATATCTGTTATGGTAATAATAGTATTATTGAAAGATGCCTGGATATAAACCTTACCCCTCGGCACATTTTTTTTCTCTTTCTTTT
>JAIOQL010000047.1 GCA_021413405.1 Leptospira sp. | reverse complement strand
TCCAAACTCAAACAATACATTGAAAACCGTTTGAAATTTTTCAAGAATCTGAAAGCAAAAAATCCAAAAGATGAGATTTCAAGACTGGAAAGAGTTCTTGCACTTCAGATCCAGTTTTGGGTGATTTCAAATATTCATGATGTTTCTATTTACGAATTAATTTCTCTCGATATTCCCGTACGCGTAAAACCGTTAATAGAAAACCTTTATAAACGGGAAGTAACGGATGAAGTCAGAAATCTGCTCACCCTCTATGACCAGATCCACGGTCTGAAGAAAATAGTGAAATTTTCCATGCCTGGTCAAACCGGTTCAGTAGAGCCCGCAATTAAGAGCAGAAATGTCCGCGCTGAAACTGAAATAAAATAAATTCAAAGACATTCCGTTGTATATTTTTGAACAGATTCCAATATAAGATCCGACTGCCTCGATGGCGGCCACAGAAACGGAGTCAGAGGCAAAAGCAAAATCCCGAAGAATTCCCGGTTGGTCAGTTCATACGCACAAGTGCTGTACAATTTTTCTTTGATAAAAATCCGGTATGTTATCCTATAATCCACGCGATTATAAAATGGAATTATAGTCCGGGAAAGAATTGTAGCGATTGCATTCAGTGTTCGAAGCGCGCCGGAGCCTGAATTCAATTCTTCCAGGACTATTTCAATTGAGTTTTCACTTTTAAAATCAATCTCAATCCCGTTTTTAAGCAGGATTTCATTGACTGACTTCATCGTATCAGCCTGATATTTCCATCCGCTAAATCTGACCGCATATGAATTGCTGAACCTTTCTTTTTTTTGAAACCCTGATTCGTTTGATTCAATATGAATAGATGCACAGCTCAGGAAAAAAATCTGGCTGACAAAAAAACAAAGCATTGAATTATTAAACAGTTTCATTCTCATTTATTCTGCGATTCCCGGTGTGTTTACTATAAATCTGCCTGATTCAAAAAATCAATTGCAACTCTTTTCATCTCTTTCTGTAGAAATTCCTTTTCATACCACGGAAGTGCAAGCAGGGCTCCGAGGCCAAAAAAAACACGATATTCACTTTGTATAGTAATGCTTTTTTCTTCCATTAAGGAATTTGTATAAAGAAAAGTAATTTCCCGTTCCGGGTGCCTGATCAGCGGGAACACAGATAGAGTACTTACAAAGAGAATACGGTTTAAAATTCTAAGCATCCCATGAACTGGCTTTTCGATAAAATTTGAGGTGAGTAGCCGATTCCCTGGATATTCTTCCAGGATTATTCTCAGATGATTTTTCTTTTCATTTTCCACACGGTATTCAAATTTATTTTCAGAATATTTTTGTATCCACTCCAATAAAAATCTGGCCGCTTCCGATTTGTCCCCGGTTTTCCAGTTGATCAGTTCATAAGAATATTTCAGATTTTGATTATTTTTTTTGGGGGAATATACCGGCTCTTCAATAGTAGTACGGATGCTTACACATTGAAGGATGAGAAACAGGGCGACAAATACAGGAGTCTTCATGATTTCTTTAAATATGCTTCCAGTCTGTCCTGAACATTTTTCCGGATATTCAGATAAAACAGATTATAATCGAGGACATGAAAATCTCCATTAAGAATGTCAGGGTAGCCTTTGAAAACGGGTGAATGGACACGCAGCACTCCATTTTCACACTGGGCATCCGTCACGCCAGGATCCAGAGTCTGAAAATTATTCCTGACTCCTCCAAGATTTTTATAAAATGGCGCGTATTCGCCATCAGTTTTCCAGTTCAGCGGATTCACGCAAACAGAGTTTGAAAAATTTTCTGTTTCTCTTTTTATCCTGGTGTTCCATTCGAAGGTATTCCAGCTGATTACACAATTGGTTTCTACCGGAGATGAACAGACAGGAATTTTCTGGTATGTATTTTTAAGCAGCGGAGTTCCGACAATATATGCAGCCACCAATTTCTTCAGAAGAATCTGATTATCGAAGAATCCTGTCAATATCCCGATCGCATGCCGGGAACCCTGGCTGTGTGATGCAATGAAAAATGGTCTCCCTTTATTCCAGTTTTCCAGGTAATATAAAAACGATTTTCTGACATCTGAATATGCAAGTCCCATTGACCTGTCCCGGTTTTCGCCCTTGGTAATCACACCGTACAGAATCGCCTGACGGTATCTTGGTGCATAAACTTTACAGGATCCGTTAAAAGCACTCGCCTGGAATTTTATTGTACCGTTGTCTGTCCGTTCATTTACTCTATCGTCTAACGCAGCTGCGTTCCAGGTTTTCCCGGCCAGAAAAGTTGTCGGATGGATAAAAAAAACATCACACGGTGCATCAGCCTGATTATCCCTGAGAGTTGAATTTTCAACTATTGAATCGGCTGGATCTATTTTGCCAGGAAGTGCCGCCCAATATTCCGGTTTGGAATAATCAGGAACGGGAGGAGGATCGTGATCTTTAAAATTACCATTTGGCCGGATTATCCAAAGACAAGAAATCTGTATCAGAATGAAAATGAATCCCGGGTTTAAAAATGGAAAAGCATTTTTATGCATTCCGGAAATTTCCGAAAACAGGCTGGCTCTAACCGACGACCCTGATTTTTAAATGGAAGATATCTGAAAATTTTACTACAAGCCATTTCACAGATTCGAAAAAATGAACCTTATACAGAATTGGGTTTAACCATCCGCATGTAATACAATAATATTTATCGTGCGGCGGGTTGTGGTGAATCTGATGATGTTCTTTTGATAAAATCAGATTCCATTTCTGTAACCAACTGATAAACGCTCCCGGATTTTCCATATGTGACCATTTGTGTATCTGGTTTGTTACGAATACCGCAAGAAGCAGAAATTGAAAAAACGTTGCAAGAAAAAGGGCCCACAGTTCCGACAAAATCGGAGCAAAATGATAGACAGCCATTAGCACGGGAACAGAAACGATGCAGTTGTTCCCGTTTGTTTCTATGAAATCGTGCCTCGTGATATCCACCGGATCAACATGGTGGTGTCGGAATGGTTTAATGAAGGATTGACCGACAACCGGGGTATCTTCTGCACCAAACGTGTCTCCGAGAAAATGTGCGAGACCCGAAAAGAAGTCTGCGCCCAGATATCCGAGGATCATTAGAAAAAAAGCAGAGCCAATCAGGTAGAATGAATAAGTATCATAAAAAATTTGCATCCCATGAAAAATATCTACAAACAAAAGTGCGATATAAACGAGAAAGGCAACGATCCCGGAAATTTCTAAAGCCCTATGAAAGGGAGAATAATTATGTTCTGTTTTAATGGCTTCCACACTTTCAGTTTTGGAAAAAGCCCCATTCTGTCAAGGTAGTTTCGGATTGAAAATTGCTGTCATTTACTGTCTAAAACTGCTGTTCCATCCCAGAATTCCGTAACTCCATTCTTTTCGTGTCTCTCGCATCGTTCGATGTAGATTTTGGATGTTTTATCATCAAAGGTTTTAAGAATTTCCTGGAATCCGGTCTTTGCATCTCCAAATTTCTTTCCGTAATAACTGAAAAGAGCAGATTCAAAAAGAGGTTTGATTTTATTGCGTTTCAGAATCAGGTCTTCAGATTCTCCATCATAGAATTCATAAATCTTTACTGCTTCCTTTTTCCCCTTCACTTTTACTTTATCAATGTAGCGGTAATTGTATTTACCGGTTGCATCAAAATGCTGCAAAGCCTGTTCGCTCATTATGATTGATGAGCCATACATTTTAGTGAGTCCTTCCAATCTTGACGCAAGATTCACAGCATCAGAAATAACAGTTCCTTCCATTCTTTCCTTTTCGCCAATTGTTCCGAGCATCAGTTTTCCAATGTGAAGTCCTATCCCGATACTGATCTCGGGGTATCCCCGTTTGACCCGTGCAGGATTGTGTTCGTGGATATTTTTTTGCATTTCTATCGATGCAATTAGGGCGTCCTCCACATGGTCAGGAAATAATGCCATAACTGCGTCCCCGATATATTTATCTATGAATCCTTTGTGGCTTCTGATGATCGGACCCATTCTGCCGAGATAGGAATTAATAAAATAAAAATTATCCTGTGGAGACATAGATTCGGAGAGAGTTGTGAAAGAACGGATGTCAGAAAATAAAACGGTCATTTCTTTTGCCACCTGGTCACCCAGATTTACATCAAGGATACTTTTCTTTTCAATGAGGCGTAAAAATTCAAACGGCACAAACCGGGCAGATGCCTTGTTAAACAGTGTAAGATCAAGATTCAGCTTTTCAGTTTCCGTATGGAGTCTTACAAATCTGTTTGCAAGAATGAGTGCAAGACTTAGTACGAAAACGATGAAACCGTAGGTCGCAGTCGTTGGAAGATTTATAATTGCTCTTGCAGTGAGAACATCCAACACTCCGCAAACTATTAGCACCGTGAGACTCAATATCATCGAAAGTGCATCACGGTCTCCTTTCCCTATTTCAATTGCCAGAATCACTATAGCTCCGACGAGATAGATAAGCCAAAGAGGCTGAATGATATCGTTGTTAATAATATCCCATGTCAGAGTAGATTCAATGAGATAAATGGAAATCATGCTGCAGGTTACAATTGCAGTCACTACAAGAACTGCCCGATCCCACCATGTAATCCAGGGTTTCTGTTCAAATTTAAAATAGTGCCTGAGAAAATAATAAAATGCCGGGATCATCACCCAGAGAAAAGTATATTGAACTCGTTTGAGCTGATAAAAATCGATTCCGAATTCATACTTCCACTGTGTCCTGAGCACGCTGTAACCAATGAGAGAAAATACAAACAGAGAGAAATAGAAATTTTCCCGGTCATGTCTGCGCCTGATAAAGAAAAGAAAAAAGTATGCACCTACGGCTGCATATACCATAAGCACAAGTGTCTGGTAGACATTTTCCAGGTAGAACAATCGCCAGATTTCTTTTGTCGGACCTATTTCAGTTCTGTCCCGGTAGATCCCCATTTCATTATGGAAATATCCTTTAATTTCGATAAGAACAACATTGATTGCTCCCGGCCTGATTGCTTTTAGAGGAATATCATATATTCTCTGTTTGTCATAGGCCTGCGGACGCTCAGAATCCCAGTCACCCGATTGACCGATCAGTATTCCGTTCAGATAGACCCTATCCCGGTCACTCATTTCACCCAGCCTGATTGAGAGACTGTTTTGTATTTCACGATCTATCCGGAAAAGTTTTCTATACCAGACAGTTGTTCTTCCGTCTTTCAAAAAGCCCTGGTGAACAAGGTCGGAAGGAACCGGAATCGGTTTCCATATCTTTTCAGGAGAATCTTCTTCCTGAAAATAAAAGCTCTCTTTTGCTATGTCAACCGGTTCTGTTGTAACCCACCATGTGAAATTATCTTTTATCGAATTGAGATTTGAAATCTCTTTTGAAAGAACCGGCTGAATCGGGCGTGACTGTGAAACCAGAAAAGGCAAAGGAAATGCCAGTGCAATAATCAAATATGATATTTTAAATTTCATAGTTCACTCCTGAAATTTGCGGATCTTTTCAATAACTTTCGGATCATTCAAAATCTCCGAATGCTCAAACAGGGAAGAGAAAGTTTCAAAATGAATTCCCTTTGGAGGAAATGAATCCTTTTCGAGAACTCTTTTGTCACCCGGTTCTTTTGGATAAGAATCAAAATCCCATTTTATTGAATTTGCTGTCTGACCCTTCACAATCTTCGCAAGCGTTGGATAATTCCGGGCATTAATTACAAGAACCGGAGGATATTCCTGCTTACGGGGCGCAAGAGACATACGAAAATTCTTCGCATTCCGCAGGGCGATATCCAGAAAATTGAAAGCCTTGGTTTTTTCCTCAACTGTCATCTGTTTTGAAAATATCCCGAGACTGTTTTTTTCCCAGTCCACAGGTGAATAATAATCCATCTGGATTGTCTTGAGTGAAGAATCAAGGGCAGTTGAATTTGATGAAATCGGATAGAGGCTATAGGTGGATGGAAATGTGAATAAAACTTCCGGAGAAAGTATCTTTTTGTTGAGCCCTGTCGGAACTCCGTCATGCATATCAGGTAAAAATCCGATCCCACCGGCAAATGGAACACCTACAAACACGACGCTATGGAACAATTGAGGTCTCTTATTCAGAACCGAAAGAGTTATCAAACCTCCCATACTGTGTCCAACTACCTGAATTTTGGAAGCCGGGTAGGATTTTTTTATTGAATCAAGGAATTCCTCAAATTTTTTTGCCGTCTCAGAATTATCCCTTCTCCAATCATAGGCAAACGGGAAAAATGGACGGTTTTTGAAACCGGACGCTGCTTTCAGCCAGGGGCCATATACTTTATCTTCCAGAACTTTAGGAATGATAGTAACTTCCGACAAGATTCCCTTTGCATAAATCTGATCTGTTTTTTGAGTGCTCCCGGACCAGCTTGCCGGGAGAGCGATAGAATTTGAATTAAATCCAAGAGCCTGCCAGGCATTTATCCAAAGGATGTCCCTTGTTTCATTTACCAAAACTGATCCCTTTATTCCATGAATGAAAACAAGTGGAACATTGCTTCCAACATTTGATTCAATGGGAGCTCTCGGGCCGTTTGCCTCTTCTTTTGCCATGGGACTGTTATAAGATATGAGAAATATGAACAGAGGAACAACGAATATATTTTTTTTCATGATTGGCTTTCCATTTTTTTCCCTGCACTACCTGACAATCAATCAAATATGAAAGTATTTACGGGTTTATTCAATTTTTTTGAAAAGATAGTGTAAAACGGCCCATTCCTGTCAGTTTCTGTCGCCGGATAATTCCGGGTAGGCGGGAAAGAATAATCTGCAATAAACAAACCACTTGAGCGAATCCTCTTCTCCGAGGGTCATTTATTTCTATTTTTCACTGGCCACGGAAAAAACACATTGTTTGAAAGCTGATACTCTTCATATGCCCTTCCTTTAGATCTGACCGAATGTTGTTCCGTTAGCTTAACACCGCTGATCCTGGTAAAAAGAATATACATAAAAAGAGGAGAGATTAGTCCGATAAGACCAAATGGCGCAGAAATGGCGGAAAGCGCAAAAGAAATCCAGATGACCCATTCAAAAGAATAGTCTGGATGCCGGAAAATCTCCAGAGACCGGAATCGCAAACCCGCCTTTGCTGGCCTGATCTAATTTGAATGTATTCAACTGGTAGTCCGCAAGGGACTCTCCGGCAAATCCAATAGCGAATAGAGCCAATGCGATGTATTCTGAAATGTATATTTCAGAATCCGGGTTCATGCAAGCAGCAAGAAACGGAAAAGAAAGTACAACGCCGAGAATTCCCTGGAGCTGAAACACATTTGTGAAAAATTTCCAGTCAAAGTTTTTGCCATATTCCTTCCGGAAGGAATCATGCCGCTTATCCACTTGCCCTCCATGTGTGAACAGTAGAAAAAGTGAAAGCCTCCACCACCAAAGCAAAGCCAGGAATGTGACAAGGATCTTCCGGTCATAAAACCCCCTTCGCCAAAAATGAAATAAACCAGAGCGATGCAGGAAATGGAAAGCCCCCATCCGACGTCTATAAAGGCATAGTTCCGGATTTCTTTCCCAATGATCCAAAGCAGGGACATTACTGTAAGCGCAGTCACCCAGGCATAGAATACGAAAAGCAAATATTTTTCCGTGCTTCTAACTCTTAGAATTCCCTTTAAGATTCCGATATTTTTGTGCAGTCTTTCTGAGGACAGGAAGAAAAAGGAAATAGCCAAAGATTGCAGCCGGCAACGCAATGATAGTCCAGCCAAGAATTGCGTGAAGAGTTGCACTCCAGAAATAAACGATAGTCTGTAGGATGCCCTCCTTTAACATAGATAAAATTGCGTTAGGCGAAATTGGAAAATTTTCAGAGCCGGTCACGTATTCGCCAAGTCGAACAAAAGGCACAAGCATAAGAATCTGCACAGGGTAAACCGCATAGTTTATAGCCTGGATAGCAATCATGTTCAGTCGGAGAAAATAACTAAGAAGACCACAAAGAAGACTTGTTGCGCCGATAACAGGAAAACATCCGAAAGTGCCGCCCAATGCAATGCTAAGCGAAATTTTTTCTGGTGTGACGCCCTGTTTTAGGAGGTCAATAACCGGGTGAAGTATTTTTCTTTTGAACAATCCTGTCATCTCAAAAGTAGCTTTTCCGGGCCGTCGTTACCCTGCAATTTAAAAAGCTTCAGAAATCCGCAGAAAGTTATCGGAATATTTCCAAGAATCATTGTCAGAGCAATCCAGGAGATCCGTGAAACTGTTCCAGATTTCCTGAAGAAAACCCCTACATAAAAAGTGATGCCCCAAAAAAGAACTTTGAGAAATTTTATCATAAACCCCGGCTTTGTAACTATTGAGACTTAATAATATTCCAAAAGTTTTGGAAAAATGAGCTGTACTAAATCCGGTTTTCCAGACAGAAAACCCTGAATCTCATGATTAATAATACTTGAAATAAAAAAATGAGAGACCAATCTGACTCTTTGTATCATGTTCCAAAAATTTAATCCTAAAAAAATACCAATCCGTTTCCTTTTTGTAATATTTCTTTTGCCTTTTTCTGTCGAGGCGAGATTGCCAAAGTATTCCCAGATCGATGACAAGCTGAAAACAGCCTGGGAAAAGTCATATCCTGTAGCCTTCACAAAAATTATCAGAAAAGATGTGGAAGGAAAAGGAATATTGCATTTACGGAGCAAAAAAAATGGTGAGAGATTCATTTATACTTTCCTCGTCTTTGTACCAAGGTACCGATATGAAGAAAATACTCTTCTCCCGGAAAAAGAGGGCAGGGAAATTTTTGTCAAATTATTCTACCAGCCGGACAACAAAGAAGAGCCCTACTCCATTCATTTGGGTGAATTTGATGAGAAATATGATACTAAATCCATAGTAAACTGGATAAAAAATTAATTTGGAAGCTTCTACCGATAAACTGATAATCGAGAAAATGCAAAAGGAAGGATTGAGTGATTCTTTGATAGCAGATTTTCTGATAAAGGTTGATCAGATCCGCCAGGGGGAATCTGGAAAAGTAAATTGGGATGAAGTGCATGATCTTGATCCAAGAAAAGATGAGGTTGATCTCGCTGACATACGAAAAAAATTCACCCTGAATCCGGCACATCTTGGAAAACTGGTTGTCATAAAATTAAATGGCGGGCTCGGCACGTCCATGGGACTTTCCCGGGCAAAATCTCTCATCGAGGTAAAAGAAGGTTATTCATTTCTGCATGTAATCGCAGAACAGATCAGGTTTATTCGCGAAAAATTTTCGGTTCAGGTTCCGCTAATCCTGATGGACAGTTACAATACACAGCAGGACTGCAAGAAGGAACTCGAAAAAGTATCTTTTACTCAAGGTTTTCCGACTAGTTTTTTACAGAACAAAGTACCGAGGATTCTAAGAAAGGACCTGACTCCTCTGAGCGCCAAAGATCCCTCAGAGGATTGGTGTCCTCCAGGGCACGG
>JAIOQL010000046.1 GCA_021413405.1 Leptospira sp. | reverse complement strand
AATAAAAATTAAAGATGCTACTTCCTATGAAAATTATCTGCAAAGAGCAGTGATTGAAGGATTGGGAATCAAAACACGTGCTGAGTATGAAGACAGGAAAGAAGAAGCAGAGAAGGATTTCAAACTTGCTCTTGAATTACCTGTTCTCGAGATTTTGTACCGGGCAGGGTATAGATATAATGAAGTATTGAAAAGCCAGAAGGCAGTCAAAGGCGCACTTGCTATGGCAAATGCAGGACCTGCAACCAATGGGTCGCAATTTTTTATTAATCAGGTCGACACCCCGCATCTGGACGGACTCCATACTGTTTTCGGACATTTGATTTCAGGAGAGGATGTTCTTAATAAAATTGTAAATGACGGAAATGGAAAATCTATAATAAAACAGATTGTAATTATTGATAAACGGGATTAGAAACGGTATTTTATGAGCAGTGCTGCAACTCTCGAAAAAGATTATTCTGACTGCCTGAATTCTATCATTTTACTGGAACCGGCAGATTCCGTTTCTATGATTCTAAAGAAACTCAGTTCAATCCCCGAGGATGTTAGTTTTCGGGATGCAATTCTTACCGAAATGGATAGAACGAAAGTCTTTCCGGATTCTTTGATGAAGATCCTGATTTTCATCAAATTCATACAGGTAGAAAGGGAGGCGGCTAATTCATTATATGAAGAATCAATGTCCCGCTATAGCACGATCAATCATTTCACAGGGAAAAGAAAATCAACAGATGACGAAGTGAAAATCAAAAAGACTCTGACTGATTTTATTTTGAAAATTGAAGCTCTTTTTGAAGAGAATGACCGTGGGGATGAAGGGATCCTTCGGGAGATGGCACTTTGTATGAAGGAATCAAATCTATCAGGAAGTTCCGGGAGGGAGTTTTTGAATTTTAAAGTTTCTTCCAGTTTCTTTCCACAGATCCAGAGTTTCATGGAAAAATTGATCCTGGTCTACTTCGAATATAAGAAAAATGCAGTTGTTCTAAAACGGTTGATCCGGATTTCCGGATTTATTATCGAAGACGCTGAGAAACGGAATTAATCGGATAAATATTGCGGAATTTTAGAGTTTCCCTGATAAAATTGACATAAATTTTTATCTTTTGCCGATTGAAATACTATGCACTTCCTGCTACTTTTCGGGATATTTTTATCTCAAATATTGAATGCTTTTCCTGACCGGGATGCCCGGGGAAATTATTCTGAAAATACACTTCATCTTCAAAGTAAAGTTAACCTGAAACTATCCGGAATAAGCTTTAAATCCGGTGACGACATTCATGTCGATTTTTCTATAAGGAATACCGGGAATGAAGTTCTTCGCATCTTTCCGGCCGAAGGAAATTTTACTACTTACCAACTGGTTCTCGTAGATGAAAATGATGAGTATGCAAAGAGAAGAGACTTTATCCCGGAGGAACAAAAAGACAGGGTGCTTTCCAGAAGAAATAAATCAGTAAACCTGGTCGGGGACGCAGTCAAAGAAATTATAATTCACAAGGGAGAGACATTTACGAAAAGATTCCGGATAAATGATCTTTTCGAACTCATTCCCGGAAAAAAATATTTTGTTTCGGGTTATTTTTATCCAAACTATACTGAAGATACGAAAGCATTCATAAAATCAGAGAACGTTTCCCACTTTTTCATCGATACCCGAAAGGACGGGAGTTTTTACCCGAAATTCCCGGATTCGGATTTGGGCACAGAAGGTCTTACACCAGAAGAAACTATTTTCCTGTTTCTGGGTGCAGAAATGAAAAAAAATTGGGAAAATTATTTTAAATTCATCAGCTTTCCTGAATTTATTATGGCCTATGACCGTTTTTCCGGGGAGTATATCAATTCCGACGTCCGTATGAAGCAGGCATTGGTGGAAGATTTCAAGAAATACCTGACTGAAGCGAGATCAGGACGTCTAAAATATTATAAGGTTCTTTCTGCGGATAAAATAAATTCTTCGCTTTCAAAAGTAAATGTGTACGTGGAGCGGGAACAGGAACGGATTCCTTCGCGATTTGAGTATCAGTATACCCTTCGAAAAGGGGAAGACGCATTGAACGGATTCTGGAAAATTTCAGGAGTAGTTGTAAAGGTAAAACGATGACAGAAATATTATCACAGGATGAGATAGATTCCCTTTTAAATGCAATTTCAAGCGGGGAAGTAAACGAAGATGAATATTCCTCAGTCGGGGAACAGAAAAAAGTAAAGATATATGATTTCAAGCGACCTGATAAATTTTCAAAGGATCAGATCAGAACTCTACAGATGATGCACGAAACATTTGCGCGTCTTGCGACTACCGGTCTCTCGGCGGTTATGGAAGGTATAATAGTCCGCATACTCGGAAATCTCCGGGAATCCTGGTCAACGGTGATTGATCTGCGTCCGAGACTTGGAAACATTGAAACAAATCCTCAATTTGCTCAGGTTGTGCCTCCGAATGACATGGTGGTTTTGATTACACTCGAAACAAAAGTTGGCGAAGTAGAAGGTATGACAAATCTTTGTATCCCGTATATCACGATTGAGCCGATCATCAACAAACTTTCGGCTCAATACTGGTATTCATCAATCCGGCGTGGAGAGACTGACGAAAACAAAGCAGTGATCCAGGAACGTCTCGACCAGGTGACAATTCCCCTTGTTACTGAAATTGGTTCTGTTGACATAGCAATGATGGATCTTATGGGACTGCAGGTTGGTGATGTTATCAAACTTGAAAATACTCCCACAAAGGCAGATATGATGATCAAAGTTGGAGACAGAAGCAAATTCAAATGTACTCCGGGAAAAGTCGGGAACAGGCTTGCAGTTCAAATCGGTGAAACTATTGACGAAATTCCTGATGAACTCCTTGGATCAACAAGATCAGAGCAGGAATATTAGAATTAGTTGCGAAAATATTTCGGTGCAATTTCGCACACAAACCGGTCGAAAAGCGTAATTATTGAAAGAAAAATCTGACAAATCCCTGTTCGGGTTGCGTTTTTATGGATTTATGATAGAGCGGAATCATTGGGTGGCGGGTGGAGCCTCCCCGCCCGATGGGTGGGGCTTTATTCTAAAAAGTACAACTATAATAGCAAATGTCCTGTGCATTAACCTGAAAATCTATTTAACCCTGTTTAGTGTTCTTTTCATATTTTGTCCGCTTACACTTTGTACGTTAAGCGCCAAGGATAAACAGCTGAAAAGAAGGTTGATTATTCTTTCTATTGACGGGTTTCCCGGATATTATGCTGACCCGGAGTCACCTTTTGCAGGTTTGACACCCGCTCTGGATGAACTGAAATCCAGGTCAAAATTCTCAAACAAAATCCGTTCTGTTTATCCGACTATGACCTATCCTTCGCACACTTCTATGATTACGGGTGTCGATCCTGCCCTTCATGGAATATGGTATAACTCTCCCATTGATCCGTTCGGTAAAAATCAGGGAGGATGGATGTGGTATGACGAAGACATCAGAGTTCGTACGATAACCGACTTTGCTGAGATCGCAGGTAAAAGAACAGCATCTGTTTACTGGCCGGTTTCTGTTGGTGCTGATATTGATTTTAATATCCCGCAATATTGGAGAAGTAAAATCCCTGAGGATGAAAAAATAGTCAGGGCATTGTCAACTAACGGATTATATGATGAATTGAAGTCAAAAACGGGATTAGTGGTCAGTGAAATTACGGGAGATGAAGAGAAAATAAAAAACGGAGTAGAACTCTGGAAATTAAAGAAACCGGATCTTCTTATGATTTATTCAACAGATCTTGATACAGCTCATCATAACAAGGGTATATATTCTGAAGAAGCGAAGAAGAAGCTAATTAAAATAGATTTCTTGCTCGGCTATCTGATCAAAGAGACAAAATTGTATGAGAAAAAAAATGTTGGCCTGATCGTAGTTTCAGATCACGGATTCAAAGAGATGAACGGAATTTGTTATCCCAATACCGAATTGAAAAAGGCAGGACATATTATTCCTGAAAAAGAAGTCTGGAAATATTTTTTCCGTACAATGGGGGGTGTTTCGATTCTTCTCAAAAACGAGAAATCGGCTGATAAAATTTCACGGAACGAGATTGTTTCTCTCGGGAGAAGAATAGCTGAAGGCTGTCCTGGAGCGGTTTTCGAATCAGAAGGCGATCCAATGTTTGACAGGATTCTAAAAAAATTCAATTCCAATGCCCTTGCAGTAATCTATTCAAATGGAAATACCGGATTCGGCGAAAAATCTGATAACTCCCTTTTTAAAAAACTTGAGACGCCGGTTTCGACTCATGGGTTTTTACCCACAGATCCGAGCATGTTTACGATCCTTTTAGCATATCCTGATCAAAAAAATACTAAATTGAGAAGTGTTAAAGATGTTTTCCGGTTATCTTGTGATTGGTTGAAAATCAGTTGCAGGCGAGGTGAATCCAGATACTAACCCGGTATTTTGACCGGGTGTCCATACTATTTTTTCCAGAGAATACATTCTCCCGGACATTCGTCCATTTCTTTTTGGACAATTTTGATATCTTCATCAGGAATTTCCGCATTGTTGATGCTTCCATTACCGATATGTGTTTCAGAAGTATCATTGTCATCCATTTGGAAATATTTAGGCAGGTTATCTGCGCATTGATTGCAGGATGTGCAGTCGTCTTTGTTTACGTAGGCGATTTTTCCCATTATTTTTGCTCCTTTCAGTGAAGATGCATCTTGCTTTTTAGACAGGATTTAGAACTAATTGACACAGTCAAGTTTGTTTATTAGAACCATTTTAATATCTGTTTTATACCCGGTAATCCGGATTTTCTTAACCTGGCAGGATCAGTAGAATTCAATTTTCTGCTCTTTTAACTAAACAGTCTGCTTAAATAATGTAGACTTAAAAACGACTGAGTGATTCAATAGAGGAGTTCTGCACAACAAACCAATTTAGGAGTTACGTATGAAGAAAATCATAATATTGGTGATATTTTCTTTCCTGCTTTTGATTGCTTCGGCATGTAAGGGAAAATCGATCACTGACCTGCAGGGTGGGGTAATCACCAATTTCAAAGGAGATGTCAAACTCTTCGATTTACTCGGGAAGCAAAAAGCTCCCGTAAAAGTAGAAACATTTTTTTTACCTACTGACGAATTAAGGACAGGGAAAGCTTCCTACGCAGATATTCAACTGATGGATGGGGTAATCATCCGGGTAAAAGAAAATTCGATTATTAGTATAAAGAAAATATTCGTTGATGGAAGCACAAAACAGATAATGGCGAGTCTTAGTCTTGATAAGGGTTCTTTATTCTCTAAAATTTCGGGAAAATTAGGCAAAAATAGCTTATTCAAGGTTGCAACTCCAACCACAGTCGCAGCTGTTCGTGGGACTGAATTTGCTGTGGAAGAAAATGGAAAAGAATCTGAGACCCTTGTAAATGACGGAAGCGTTTCTGTTACTGCAGTGGATGATAAAGGCAACCCGGTTGGCCCTGAAGTTGTAGCCGAAGAAGGCAAAAAGGTAATCACGGATGCGAATGATAAAATGAGGACCACTGATCTGACTGAGGAAGAGAAAAAAGAATTGAGGGAAGATTCCCAGACTGTGCAATCTATTTCCGAAGATGCGAAAGCCAGGATCAATGATATCCTCAAAGATTTTGAGGAAAACAAGGCCAGAATCAAACAGAGTCTTGAAGAACAGAAAGAATCAAATCGTGCAGTTCTGGAAGGTCAGAAAAGTTCAGATAAGGCAAATTTAGAAGAGCAAAAAGCAAAAGATAAGGCCGAACTTGAAAATGTAAAAGGAAGCACTGAATCGGACAAAGCGGACATTAAATCGAACGCAAAATCCCAGGCAGATGAAATTAAAAAAGGAAAGGGAAGTCTGAAAGACCAGCTCGCTCCTCAGTAAAAACCATCAGGCGGGATTTTTTCCCGCCTTTTTCCACATCGAATAGCTAACCAGAATCGCAAAAACGCAGAAAAGTAATTCCAGGTTTCGCGAAGATATTTTGTGGACGATCTTTGCCGTAAAATAAGCAGAAAACATCGCAGGGAAAATGAGTGGGGCGGTATATTTCCAGGCAACGTTTTTCTGGACAATGTGACCCGCAAGTCCTGACAATGTAGACGGAATAATTACAATCAGGCTCAGGGCCACTGCGATAACTATTTTAACTTCAAAAAAGCTGACGAGTGCACTTACAATTACAACACCACCCCCCACACCCATGAGACTGCTGACAAAACCGGAAATAGATCCAAGTATTCCTAAAACATAATCGGGCGGAATCGGCTTATCCGGCAATTCTACTTGTGCATCCTTTAAGAGTAACCTGAGACTTGTAAAAAGAAAATAAACGATGAATATATATGTAAGAAATTTTGGCTTTAATTTTCCGGAAGCAAATACTCCCACTTGTGCTGCCAGTATGCTTGCGAAAGAAAGAATCATTGCGGCTTTCCAGGGGAATTCGCCTTCGAACAAAGTATAATGTGACAGTCCACTAACAATACTGATTGGGAGAATGCAGCTTAGGGATGTCCCTATAGCTTTTTTTATATCAAGACCAAACAGAAGATGAAGAGCGGGCACAAAAAGAATTCCTCCACCAACTCCGAATAGGCTGGAGAGTATTCCTGCACCGGTGCCGGTAGCAAAAAGCTGAATGATTTCTTTTTTGTTCATTTAAATCTATAGGAAATGATCTTGTTCATTTTAGACCATTATTTCGCTGATTTTTCTTTCTGCATTCTTTATTCGGGTGACGGATTTAAATGACATAATAATGACCGTAATAATAATTTTATTCCTGTTCACGTTTCTTTTTTTTTAGTTATGTCCCAGTGCGTTATGCGCCATTGGAATTTTTTGTGAAACACTGCTGCGAAGGACCTGTCCCTCCGATATTTACGGTATCCGGAGGGGAAATTGTCAGCACAACCCAAACTAAAGAAAAAAGAAGAGCGAATTCAGGTCGGGGAATTCTGGACTGCTAAACAGAGACAGGCACACCCGATCCATTATACAATCAGTTACCGGGCCTCATTTAAGCCGGAACTTCCATCCTTTTTCTTTCGGGAATTTCTCTACAAAAAAAATTCAGTAGTCTTTGATCCATTTGGGGGCAGGGGAACCACTGCGATACAGGCTAACCTCGAAGGACATCGCGCAATTCATAACGATGTGAACCCGGTTTCTGTTTTTCTGGCAAAATCGAGAAAAATTATTCCAACGATGGAGAAACTTGAAAGAAAACTGGATTCAATTGATCTTAAAAAACCATGCCGCGAATCTGTGATGGATAAATCTCTTCTGAATTTTTTTCATCCCGATACGCTTAGAGAAATAAAAAATCTTATGGAACTTGGTGCGTCAGATGACACCCCTGAACTGGATTACCTGCGGCTCACTGCTCTTTCCCGTCTGCATGGTCATAGCACGGGTTTTTTCTCCGTCTACACTTTTCCGCAATTTTCAATTTCCCCGGAAGCCCAGAGAAGAAATAATTTGAAGCGTGGTCTCGTGCCGGAATATAGGCCAATAAAGCCGAGAATTTCCGGTAAAATGAAGAGGGATCTTTCAGATCCTCTTCCTCCGTTTTATCATGAATATTCAAAGAATAATCTTTATACAAACTCCTCTTCAGTTTCCATCGATGATGCCCCTGATTCGGTTGCGGATCTGGCTGTAACGTCTCCGCCATTCCTCGACAAAGTTAATTATGGCCAGGACAACTGGATGAAAAGCTGGTTTCTGGGTGTAAAAGAAGAAGAGGCCGAAAAAATCACTATGTTTCCGGGCGTCGAGAATTGGAGAAATTTTATATCAAAAACGCTGATTGAATCTTCACGAATACTAAGGAAAAATGCCTATTTTGTGATGGAAGTCGGTGAAGTCAAATGTGGAAAGGAAATTGTAAATCTCGACGAAGAAGTAATCTCTGCTTCCCGGGATACAAATTTTGAATGGGAGAAAACATACATCAATACCCAGAAATTTACAAAGCTTTCCAATTGCTGGAGTGTTGCGAATAACGAAAAAGGTACTAATTCAAACAGGTGCGTTGTTTTTCGGAACCGGAAATAATAACATATTATTGAATTTGCGCGTTGTGCGACATTGCTGTCGATTAATAAACAAGCGTACGGTTGTTGCCGGGATCACCGGTATAAATTCCGTTCAAATCGACGGACGTTCCCAGCGGAAGGTTCAGGCTATTTGCAGAAATCCCGCCGTTATTAACAGTTGCGGTTGAAAAATTTCCGAGTTGTCCATAAACACGGGAGGCTGCTGTGGAACTCCCGGTAAAATATAACATCCTGTGATTATTATAATCTACTATATAAACACCACTGGGATCGGATGCAATTCCAGTGGGATTACTTAAGCTATTTGCAGAAATTCCTCCATTATTGCTTAGCCCGGATGTAAAACTTCCTGACTGGCCATAGACCCGGGTTGCCGTTGTGGATGTTCCAGGATAGAAAAGTGCCCGATTGTTTCCTGCTTCAGCGAGATACAATCCGTTTGAATCCACGGCAATTCCATAAGGACCAAAAAGACTGTCAGCAGTAATTCCGCCGTTGTTAGCTGTTCCGGTAGTAAAACTACCAAGTTGACCATAAACTCGGGAAGCAGTAGTGGAAGTTCCTGAAAAATAAAGCACCCGGTTATTTGTATAATCGTTAATATATGCACCGCCCGAATCGGCCGCTACACTTCCAAATGTGTTGCTTAAACTATTTGCCGTTATTCCTCCGTTGTTCGCGGTATTTGAAGTGAAACTTCCAAGTTGTCCGTAGACCCGCGATGCAGTCGTAGATGTACCGGAATAAAATAAAACACGATTGTTTCCATTATCAGAAATATAAACTCCAGCTGCTGTTACAGATACTCCGGCAGGACTATTCAAGCTATTCGCTGAAAGTCCACCTGTATTTGTACCATTTGAACTAAAACTTCCCAGTTGTCCATACACTCGTGTTGCTGTAGTGGAACCAGTTGAATAAAAAAGAACACGATTATTGGGTGTATCTGTTATATAGGTTCCGGTTGAATCGACTGCCGGTACATAGGGAGCATTGAGGCTGTCAGCAGATGGTGTTCCACCCGGTGCATTGACTGTACTTGTTGTAAAACTTCCAAATTGCCCATAGACACGACGTGCTGTCGTTGACCCGTAAGTAACATTGGTGCTTTTCACTTTTTCAGCCGAGATCTTTGTGAAGTCCACGCAATCAAAATCTATAGTATATATTGTACCATTCACGAGTGCCGGATTGTTTTTCAGGATTATAGAATTGTGTTCGCCTGCGTCCAGCTCTGACCCGCTCAATAGTTTTAATTGCGGTGATGATGGATCTGCCGTTCCACCTGTTCTTGTCCAGGTGATGCTTCCTGATGCACAATTTTTGGAAAGAGTATAGCTCACAGTGGTTCCGCCTACATATGAATTTGCCCTGGGATACACATTGGATATAACTGGTGTCGGACAAAAGATACTATCCTGCGATAATGCACATCTGAGTATTTGTATCTGGTAGAAGGCGTTGTCTCCGATTGCCCCCGGGTTATCCAGTTTCAGCGGGTTGCAAAGGATAAAGGAGCCTGATATCAAGCAGAGCAGAAATAATTTCTTTTTGAAGGTCTGGAAAGCTTTTGTTGACAAACTTGAGAGAAGTTCCCGGAATTTGAGCAATCTGTCAATTAAAAAACAATTTGTCGGGAGGGCGGAATCTCTTTATTAATTGCCGGGATTTCGTGCAGAATTCTGTGAGCAGGCTAAAGGACTCTTTTCCGATTTATTAGTGAAAGTTGAGAATTTCTGGTATTCAAAGAATTGAAAAAGAATATTCCGGAACATGTTTTGCATAGAATTCTATCTGGAGGATAGTTCAATATGATATTAATAAAAAAAGTAGTTATGATTTTATTCATCGCAATGACCGGGTTTTCGCTTTTGTATCTTGGGATTATGAAATATGAAAAAATAAATCTGGAGAATGAACTCAAAGCCAAAACTGATATTACTTCTCAGGACGGGATACAGTCCATTGAAAAGTGGATGATCAACGGAAATGGCCAATGGGTTTCTATTCGTGGGCAGAATAAAAACAATCCAATCATTCTGATGGTTCATGGTGGTCCCGGTTCCGCAGATATGAGTATGGCCCGTCATATCGATCTGACTACTGAAAAATATTTTGTAGTTATCCGGTGGGACCAGAGAAATGCAGGAAAGTCTTTTTCTTTTCTTGGCGGGGCAGGTGAATTAGTGCCTGAGACATATCTCGCAGATCTGCATTTGTTAGTTCAGGAAATTAAAAAGAAATTCAGCAGGAACAAAATATACATAGCTGGCCATTCCTGGGGATCCATTATTTCCGCTATCAGTGCGTCGAGAAATCCGGAAGATTATTATGCCTATATCGGGATCGGTCAGTTTGTCCATGGCCTTGAAAACGAAAAATATTCGTATCGTTTCACTCTGCAGGAAGCGGAGAAAGATAAGAATGAAAAAGCAATCCGGGAATTGAAAGAAATCGGTGAACCGCCTTTCGAAGGTCTCCGGAAGTTAGGAGTGGAAAGGGACTGGCTCGGATACTATGGGGGTGCTATGTTTCATGGGGAGCACCGGAAAGATGCATACGATCACATGGGTAAAATGATGTTTT
>JAIOQL010000236.1 GCA_021413405.1 Leptospira sp. | reverse complement strand
ACTGAAGTAGGATATTCCTATGAAAAGTATCGGGCTTACATGCATCCGGCTGCTAAAACGCAAAAAATAATTTTATTGGTTGTTCTATTTATTATCTTAGGTTTCTTTCCTTTATTTTTCAGAGGAAGTCTTCTTAATCCGTTAAACAATCTCCTACGCGGGGTCGGAAAAGTAAATTTAGGCGATTTAACGGTGCAGGTTCCGGTCAAAGTTCAGGATGAGATTGGATTTCTCTCCGGCTCATTTAATGCTATGGTGAATTCTATTCGTGATGCCCGTAGAGAATTACAGGACTATGCTGAGAACCTTGAAGAAAAAGTTAAAGAACGCACGAAGGAAGTTCAGGAAAAAATGGAAGAGGTGCAAGCACTCAAGGTGCAGCAGGACGGAGATTATTTTCTGACATCTCTTCTAACAAAGCCTCTTTTTTATAATGCCAACAAATCGAAAGAGGTTTCAACAGAATTTATAATAAAACAAAAGAAAACTTTTGAATTCAGGAACAAACATGCTGATTTGGGCGGAGATCTTTGTGTAACAGGAAATCTGAAACTGGGAAAACCGGAAAATTTCTCCCGTTTTACTATGGCGATGAATGGTGATGCAATGGGAAAATCAATGCAAGGGGCAGGCGGGTCTCTCGTCATGGGTGTCGTTATGAATTCAATTATGGCCCGTTCCGCCGGAAACAAAAGAATATTGGATACATCACCGGAGCAATGGCTGACTGATATTTATCATGAGATTCATGGGGTCTTCAAGAGTTTTAACGGAACGATGGTTATTTCCTGCATTGTTTCTTTAATCAATGATGAGACTGGCGAGATGTGGTATTTCAACGCTGAGCATCCATTCAGTGTCCTATATAGAGACGGTAAAGCAAGCTTTATTGAAAGCGGGTTGAACCTTAGAAAGCTGGGTCTCGACTCTGAAATTGATTTTAAAGTATTCAAATTCAAATTATTGCCCGGTGATGTAGTGATCCTTGCTTCTGATGGTCGCGATGACATTGATCTTACTCCAAATGAACCGGTGCGGACGATTAATGATGATGAAACACTTTTCCTGAAACGGGTTGAGGAAGGGAAGGGTGTAATATCAGAAATTGAAAAACGGCTAAAAATGATGGGAACAATAACAGATGACCTTTCTCTTCTTCGGGTAACTTACAAACCGGATATTGAAGAGACAACAGTTACTGAAGATTCCGGAATTATATCGCGATCGGATAAAGACGAATTGGCTCCAGAGAATCTGGAAATAATTGATCTGGATGCTGACGAAGATGTTGAGTCATATTATCAGGAAGGAAAAAAATATCTGAAAGATGGAGAGACCGAAAAGGCCCTGAAAGTTTTGTCAGACGGCTATCATCGGAATCAGTCCAATCCGAGATTGAATAAGCTTTTAGGTCTGCTGACATTTAAGGGAAAAGATTATACTACCGCTGTCGAGGTTTTAGGACGTTACCTGGAATATGATGCGGATCTAACCGATTTCTGGTATTATCTTTCGATTGCACAGAAAAAACTGGGCCACTATGAATCGTCTCTTGAGGCTGCTATTAAACTTAAAACGATTCAACCGGACAATATTCAAAACCTTGTAAATTTATCAGATTTAAACAGACTGATCGGAAATAAAATGGAAGCGAAGGCCTATTCAGAAGAAGCACTTAAACTGGATCCGAATAATAAAAATGCAAGACGTCTCTCGCAGATTTTAGAGAAAGCGTAAAAATTCAACAGTGCCTGGATTTATAGGGAAGTAATTTTAAGCCTTTTTCTTTGAAAGATATACACTGTGAATAAAGTAGATCAGAGAGAATCCGAGAAAAATCCAGGCAATCAGGTTCCCGTATAAAACATAAAATGTCGGAGGAGATTTTATAACGTCAACTGCCATAGAATAATGTTCGCTGGTTTCCTGGCCTGTAAATTTGCCATTGACGATTCTTCCAAGGTGATCAACGAATACTGAAGTTCCCGAGCTCGTGGATCGAACCATCCATCTTCTGAATTCAATCGACCGCAACCTTCCCAATTCGAGGTGTTCAAATGTTTCAACAGATTTTCCATACCACTTATCGTTTGTAACATTAACAATAAAATCAGGATTCCCTGATTTATGAAATTTTCTGACAAATTCAGGGATAATGACTTCATAGCAAATAAGGGGAAGAAATTTTCCTTCCTCCCTGGATTCTGTTTTGTTTCCTGCATAATAGGCTTTGAGAGTATCAAGGTTCAGAGTTTCGGTGGCTTTCCATGGCAAATGTGGTTTCGAAAATGGAGTTTGATTCAACTCACGTTTATAATATGTAATCAGATTTTGTTCTTCGCCTGGAACAAATCTTCCGGTTTGCGGGCTTAATGCATAGAGGAATTCAAACGTTTCCCCCAGAGGAATATATTCTCCAAAAGCCAGAAGGTATGATTTCCTGTAAGAGTCTCTCCTGTTTCCATTGGAGTCATACAAAACAGAGCTATTGTAATATCTCAATGCGTTCGGGCTAATTTCATTTTTCGCAAAAGACGCATCGATTTCGTTGAAGAAAACATTGGAACCATATTTGTTTGCAAATAGAAAAATTAGTGATTCAAATCGTTCCCAATATGACATGTGAAATGCCGATGTTGTAGCAGGAATTTTGTGCGCGGAGAAAAAAGGAACCCCGGATTCTGGTAAAACAATCAGGTCAGGTTTTTTTTCCGCTGAACCTTTTTCTGCAAGGGATTCGATTCGCAACATTAGATCTTCCATCGTCTCTTTAAATTGCCTTCCGTCGCGGAACTCGAGTGGCGAATCCGGTTGGATCATCAAAATCTGTTTTTGCGATTCAGGGATGACATTGCTCCATTTTATGAAGAGAATATATCCCACAGTATAGAAGCTAAGAAAGGTGATAACAGGAAATGAAAAATACTTCAGATGCAAAATTCTTTCTGATTTATTGCTGTATAACTTCCCCAATGTGTCCGGATTAATATTGAAAATTGCATAAGATACGGTAAATAGCAGGAATGTCAGACCATAAACCCCGGTAATTTCTGCTGTCTGGGCCAGCTTTTCATGACCTGCCACAAGATTTCCCCAATACCAGGGAAAGATTTGAAACGAAAAAAATTCGGAAAGTAGAGCACAAAAACTCGCTATCCAGATACGGTGTTTTCCGAGCTTTCTTGTGAGGAACGAAAAGCTGATAAGAAAAATCGGAAACTTCAGATTGAATACCATTGAGTAAAGAATAAACATAAGAAAAGAGAGATAGCCGGGGAAGTTTCCAAAAACGATGAACATATGGTTCAGCCAAAAAAAAGAAAAAGTACAAAAGAATACCGAAATTATTAAACCGTTATAAAAAAGTTTTTTCAAAAGGAGCTATCCAGACAAAAATTGTCCAATGGTATGGTGCAAAGGCTAAGGTTGAAAACCCTGCAATCCAAATGTAGCAAAACAGATTGAAAAAGATCGTACTTTTGAATTTCTGAAAATTTATCAGGAAGTTTTTCATTTTAAACCCAGGTTACTCCTTGCTTTTTCCAATTGAACAATGGCTACAGAGTGTGCTTTTAAAGCGCCTTTTTTCCGGATATCCCGAATATAATCACGATTATTTAGAAGCTCTTCCCTTTTCTTGCGAAATGGAGAAAAGAAGTCCAGGATTACAGAAAGTAATTCTTTCTTGAGATCTCCATACCTTAATCCAGGAGTCTCAAACCGTTTTCGAAGAGAATCTCTGTCCGCTTCACTCAGGAATAAAGTGTAAATACTGAAGATTGCATTTTTTGAGGCATCTTTTACTTCATCAATCCCGGCAGAATCACTTACAATTGACATTACTGATTTTTTTAATGCTTCTTCGGGATCAAAGATATTGATGGTGTTTCCATAAGACTTGGACATTTTCTGGCCGTCTGTTCCCGGAATGATTGCAGTTTCATTGTCAATTTCCGGCTCCGGAATTTTGAAAGTTTCCCCGAATTTTCTGTTAAATTCTGCGGCAATGTCACGTGCATATTCAAGGTGTTGCTTCTGATCTTTTCCTACTGGAACCCGGTCACTATTGAAAGCAAGAATATCTGCTGCCATTAGGACTGGATAAAAAAACAATCCTCCAGAAGGAGTTATTCCTTTTGCAATTTTATCTTTGAAGGAGTGGGCGAGCGAAAGCTGATTGGATGTAATGCACATGCTTAAATACCATGAAAGTTCTGTTACTAAAGGTACATCTGATTGAACCCAAAATGTTGTTTTTTCAGGGTCAATTCCCAGTGCGAGAAAGTCGCATAACGCATCAAAAGTGAAATTTTCAAGCTTATCCTTTCCTGAAAACGTTGTTAAAGAATGAAGATTTGCTATGAAACAGAAAAGATCACTTTTGTCCTGGTAATGGATCATTTTTCGCATCATGGAAAAATAATTTCCCAGGTGCAATTTTCCTGATGGTTGTACTCCTGAAAGAATCCGCATTAATTGTTTTTTTCAGAATTGAATGGTGTGCCAGACAACCTTTCATATTCCGAGTATAATTTTTCCAGATCGGCATCGATTCTTTTATGCATAGTAAGCTTTGATGTAGTTGTTGCGTCTTTATAGATAATCGCATAATTATATAGAAGTTTTGTCATTTCAAAAAAAGTCTCTTCGATAGTCCGGCCATTCAGCCTGTTCTGTAACACTATCCTTGAATCGGCATATGGAATGAACCTGTGGAGAATTTTTACTTCTTCAATTGATTTCTCTTTCGTGGTTAATACTCTTTCGTTTAGTTGACCGGACGCTTCGTATTCCTTAGCCATCAGGTGGTTACCGATGATTATGCTTATCTTGGCGGCAAATTTTCCAAAAGCCTCTCCCGCTTCAGCGAGCATTTTAAGTAGCTGACTTTCTATCTGATCTTCAACACCTTTACTTATATTTTCACTCATCGCCTGAAAGGTATATTGAAAACTTGGATATTTTTTGCTGAACGCATCCAGGTTCCGCACGATCTGGTTTATTTTTTCCAGCTCTGGCAGAAATAAACCAGACTGTATAATCAGTACATCCTTGGATTGATTTTTATCACCAATCTTTATATAGCCTTCGAGAAGAGAAAAATATACCGATTGAAAATCTCTGACGAGGAGATACAGAAGTTTGTGCGGAATCGATTTAAAGGATGATTTGAGTGCCGGGGTTTGCATGCTCTCCGGGAAATGTTTGGAAATATAATCGTCGATAATTTGTCCAAGAAAATCAAAGGAAATTTTTCCCGAATCATCAATTTTGAAAAATCTGTTCCGGAGATTGGTTAGTTCGTCTTTTTTCTCCAGCCTGGTTTTTATATCGTCTCCCAGCTTAGCAATGGTTGTTTCGACTTCCCTCGCCACTTCCGGTGAACTTTTATATTTATATTCATCGATCGGAGCGACATTCAGTAGTTTTTCAAGATCTTCCCATTCGATCATTTTTTTTGTCATCGCAATGTGGAAAGCGCATAACGCATCAGTCAGCGTTGGTCTTCCCTTCTCAAGGTTCAGTCCATATTCAAGTCCGGCAGTAATAATATCAGATTTTTGTTTGAGTTTTTCATCCAGCTGAACCAATTCTAATACGTTAGTTAAAATTATTTCCGCTGAATCAGGACGCTTAATAATGCGTACATAATACATCTGCATTTTTGTTGACCTGTTGATGAATGTTTCCGGTGAGATGTTATCAATAAAAAGACTGTCGAGTCCGATGAAATTATTGAAAAATTTATTATAGTTGTTCACCACGTTATAAACAAGCGGAGACCAATGTCTCCAACCCTGTTGTTCGGCCAGCTTCAATGCCTGGATTGTTGCAATGATCTGGTCTTCTTTCAGTCCTCTAAAAATTTTTTCAACATTTTTGGAAATTACAGGGTTTCGGCCAAAAAGACCCAGTTCAAGAGCTCCCGATTCTTTCGCAAATTTGGAAATGTTATTGCTCCCACCAAAAATAGCACTCAGAAATCCGCCGCCCTGCGGCGGAGCAGCTTTTTGCGTTCTCGAATTTTGTTTTTGGTTTCCGCTTGGTTTTGGTTCTGGTTTTCTTTCGCGGTTATTTCTTTCTGAAGTCGCTTCCGCATTTTTTGCAGTGTAAAAATCTTCATCCGCTTTTTTAATCATATCGATCCGGATGAACACGTCATTGGATCTTGTTAAAATATCATCGATTTTCGCCTGGTGCTCTGGAGTACGCTGTTTTCTGTATAAATTAGCGAAAACTTTATGTGCATCTGTCCTTGTTAACTGTGCCAAATCTACTCTCTCTGATTCAGGGGATTCTCAACTATTTGCGCATTGGCCGGAGGATGAAAGTTAAATAAATTGGATGATAGTCCTATATTTGTTTGAATTCCGGAAAGACTTATGTCCTGAAAATTATCACTGCCCTTTGATTTCATCCTGATTGCCTTGATCAAATTGCCCTGTCCGAGTGTAAGTATAATTTCTTCATACCTTCTTGTTTCTGACTTTAGCCGGATCACTTTTCCCTGAACGTTTACTTCGTCGTAACCGGTGAGCAGACTTGCAATGCCACCACCCCCATTTTTCAAATCCTGTTTTCCGGCTATGGCAGTTACAGGAGAATAGAACCATAAAATTCTACCGTTTGCAGAAATAACCCTGCCGTCGGAAAACTTGATGTGAAGCTGATTTGGTCGCTTATACGACAAAGTTCCGGTTAAAACCCCATTGAAGGAAATGTTTGCGTGAATACTGTCAAAGCTATTCATTGCATTGATAACCGTATCTATTGCGTTCCCTTCGTTTTGTGTCCATGCAGGAAAATGGCAAAGTGTCAACGTGAGAAATGTGATTCTTGAAACAAATTTCAAATCTAATTGCTCCTAAAATCCTTTGTGTTATATAGGACGAATGAACGTATGAATTGTAAATTAAATATTTAGATTATGAAGAAAAAAGAAATTTAATGAGACAGTAACTCAGGTAAATTTTGAATTAATTCCGGGTTTAGAGATTTTCTAAAATTATTCCGGAACTATAATGTCCCGGAATAATTTTCTTTTTCTATGACTACCCGAGCACTTTTTTAAATTCTGCTGTTAGAGCCGGGACAACATCGAATAAATCCGCCACTACTCCGTAGGTTGCCACTTTAAAAATGGGAGCATCCGGGTCTTTATTGATTGCCACAATATATTTTGAAGATCCCCCTACCTGGTGAGAATGAGATATCCACCCCGCATCGACCGCTGCTCTTGAAGCACCTAGTGCTGCACCAATCGTGTCGCAAAGTGACTGAAGCAGAGGAAAGTTTTCTGCCCCTTTCATTCCCCGTCCCCCAGAAACAATGATTGAGGCCTCAGTGAGTTGTATTTTACTTCCACCTGAAAGTTCGGAACCTGTTGTCTTAACCTTTACATCTCCAAACCCGGCTGCAGAATTTTCTATTGCGCCAGCTCCTTTCTTTTGGACAACTTCCTGGGAATTAGGTCTCACTGTAAACATCTGAATGTCAGAACTTACTTTGAAATTTGCATATGCTTTTCCGGAATAAATTGGTTTCTTTCCAACAACCTTTCCCCCATCTATGCTCAGCCCCACTACATCTGCAACGATTCCTGATCCGGATTTAATAGCAACTCTTGGAGAATAATCTTTCCCAAATCCACTATGAGGCATTAGCACAACTCCCGGTTTTTTTTCGGAAATGGTCGCACTAATAATATTTGCATATCCTTCAGCAGAAAAATCAGAGGCCTTGGCAATAATTACTTTGTCTGCCCCGACTTCACCGAGTTCTGCAGCAAATTTTTCTGCACCATCACCTATGAGAAGAGCCTCAACCTGTCCGCCGAGTGCGTCTGCAATCTTCCGTCCTGCTGAAGTCAGTTCTTTGGAAATTTTCTTCAAATTTCCGTCTTTAATTTCACCTACAATTAATACATTCGCCATTGGTTTCTCCTGTCGATTAAATGACTTTAGCTTCTTCTCTTAAAGATTTTACAAGCTGGCTTGCAAACCCGGTCGCATCACCAGCTTCCAGTTTCCGTCCTGGAATCCTTGCTGGAGGCGGCTCCAGCGAAAAAATTTCAATTTTACTTGGAGTTACTCCAAGATCTGCAGCGCTCTTCACATCGATCGGTTTTTTCTTTGCTGACATTATGCCTTTCAAAGAAGGATATCTTGGTTCATTCAATCCTTTTTGTGCAGTAACGCAAAGAGGAAGACTTGTTTCCATTGTTGCACTTCCCCCTTCAATTTCCCGGGTGACCTTTACATTGGAGCCTTCGAACTCCAGTTTGAGGGCAAGGATAACATGAGGCCAATTAAGTCTCTCCGCTACCTGAACTACGACCTGGGAACTGTCGGTATCAATCGATTGCCGTCCTCCGATGATCAGGTCTGCATTTTCTGATTTTGCAAAATTCGCAATTAATTCTGATGTATAAAGAGAATCGAATGTATTATAGGTATCTGCTTTGAGATGAACCGCTTTATCGACCCCCATAGCGTATGCTGTTCTTAGGACTTCCTGAACGCGGTCCGGGCCAACGGAAACGGCTATTACCTCACCACCCTGCTTTTCCCTTATTTTTATTCCTTCTTCAATAGCAAATTCATCATAAGGTGAGATGATCCATTTGATTCCGGCTTCATTTATCGCTTTGTCACCCAATTTAATATTGGTTTCAGTGTCCGGCACCTGTTTTACGAGAACAATAACTTTCATTGAGAATGCCCCTTCAATAGCTATACTATGCTTTAGAAATCAAAAAAATGTTATGGCAGATAAAGGAAAGTCTTTTTTACAAACTCCTTTTGAAGGTGAAACGGGATTAGAGACTTAATTCTGTTGCACAGTTAAGCCTTCCGGATGTGAATCAATCCCGGTATTAAATTCAAAAAATTAGTTGGAATCCACGTAGAAAATATATTTTACCCAGTTGTAGGACCAGATAATAAATACAACTACTATCACTACGTTTCCGTCTGTCCGGAGAAAAAATGAGAGACCCCAGAATAAAGGCAAAAAAAGAAAACTGATAAAGAAAATAAGAATGAGAACAGAATGCGATTCCGAAATATTGTTTATCGAGTTCCGAAGGGAAGATACAATCGAGGTGAATGAAACTTCCGTTCTGCCCGTTTTGACGGCCAATCCCAATGACAGAATGCAAACCAGAGTCAGTGCCAATGAATACAACATGCTATTACTAAAAATTAATCCTTTCCTGTTGTCCAGAATAAATATCGCGACCGCATGATTATTCCGGGAACTTTTCTCTTCTTCATTTCATAAATTACAGTCTAAACAATTGTCATGCTTCTGAAACGTGTTTTATTTCTGATTATTGTTTTTCCGGGTATTTTATTTTCATGCACTCTGTTTAGACCAATGGATGGTCCTAAGTCAAAACCGGTTCCGGTAGCAGAAATTAATGACCCGGAATCCGTGAAATTTTACTGGATAGGCCATGCTACAATTCTGTGCAAAATAAAAGACAAGTGGATAATTACAGATCCAAATTTCAGTGACAGGATTGGCATCATAGTAAAAAGGTACGTTGAACCAGGGATAGACATCGATAAGATTCCGAAGCTTGACTGGATACTCATTTCTCACACTCATTTTGATCATCTTGATCAGCCGTCATTGCGAAAATTGAAATCTTCAGCAATCCTTTCTGTTCCAAAAGGCGGCGGAACATATATTCCAGATGCGTTATTCGACGATGTGAGAGAAGTTAATCCATGGGATGTCTATGAGAAGAATGGAATTAAAGTCACCGCGGTTCCTGCCCGTCATTTTGGAGGAAGATGGCTGATTGATAATTTTTGGGATGGTGATCCCTATACCGGCTATGTTATTGAATATAAAGGTGTAACAGTCTTTTTTGCAGGGGACACAGGCTACCACGAAGAATATTTCAAGGAAATTGGCAGAAAATTCAATATTGATATGGCGTTTATCCCAGTCGGACCAAGCCGGGGTCCACAGAATCCCGTTCATGTGAACCCGGATGAAGCAATGAGAATATTTGCGGATACAAAGGCCCGCTTCATGATCCCAATCCATCACGGGACGTTTTACCGGGCAGGTGAAGAAGAGCAGGATCGGATAAAGAAGGCAATTGATAAGAGCGGGGCAAGTGAGAAAACTTTCTTTTTGAGCATTGGGGAATCTGTGCAGCTTGAATCAGATAAAGTAACAAAGATTTTACCCGAAGATAGTTTCGCAAAAAAATAACCACAAGACCAGTCAATAATTTTTGTTTGATCCAATCCTTCGATCATTTCATTATGGCCCCCTAAGCATTAAAAAAAACAATTCTTTGGATGATCTATTCAGCTAATCATCACTATTAGCCGGAATTGTTTTTAAAAAGCACAGACGGATGGTGAATCAGATGAATGAAATAAAAAAAGTAAATGTAATTGGAGCCGGATCTTACGGCACTTCTCTTGCGCTTCACATCGCCAGAAAAGGACTTCCTGTAAAAATCTGGGCCTTCGAAAAGGAAGTTGTTGAAGAAATTAATTCGAAGCATACGAATTCCATTTTTCTTTCCGGGTTCACATTGCCGGACAATTTGACGGCTACAAATGATATTCAGGAATGTGTATCAGAAGCTGATATGATTCTGAGTGTTATGCCGACGCCCCATGTCGGGAGAATGATGAAAGACATTTTGCCATATTTAAAAATGCACACACCGATTGTCAGTTGTACAAAAGGCATCGAAAATAATTCGCTTGAAATTCCATCTGAGATAATCGAAAGAACCTTACCGGAAGATTTTCATTACTATCTTTGCTATCTTTCCGGACCTTCCTTTGCAAAAGAAGTAGCAGCTGGTTTGCCTACTGCTGTTACGATTGCCTCAAAAAATGAAAAACTTTCCCACGAAGTCCAAAAAGTCCTGTCTGATAAAAGATTCAGATGCTACACTACCACAGATATCACCGGTGTTGAGCTCTGTGGTGCTCTAAAAAACGTGATCGCGATTGCTGCCGGTGTCTCAGATGGTCTGGGATACGGGTA
>JAIOQL010000235.1 GCA_021413405.1 Leptospira sp. | reverse complement strand
TAAGTTTATGAAAAGAATTATTCTATTGCTGTCTTTCTTTCCGGTTCTGTTGTTTTCATCCGATTCTTCCCAGGTGGAGTTTCTCGGATTTTCTGCGGATGGAAAATTCGCCGGTATTCTTGAATTTGGAACTCATGATGGTTCGGGTTTTCCCTGGGCAAAAATTAATTTCATCGATGTAAGAAAGAATGATTTTGCCGGAAAAGAAATCAAAATAGAACTCGATTCAGGAGATGAAAAAAATACAGAGGAGCAGGCAAAAAAAAAGGCACTGGATCTTCTTGACAATGCCAGAGAAAAGGCAAAAATCCCGGTTCTCGCAGGCAAAGGTGCAATGTCTATAGCCGGCAGTCCTTTTCATGTGTCCGGCAAAGTATATAACGTGTCTATTTCTACGAAGTCGGTGAAACAATCAAATCTGAATTGTCAGGATCCGTTTGAACCAAAACTGCTCAAGGTAGTTGTTTCGGAAGGAGATCAGGTAAGGCTGATCCTCCAGGACGACAGAAAGGTTCCCGGGAGCAGGGGATGTGCTTTTTCTTATACACTTGATAAAATCTTTATTTTTCAGAAAGGGATTGTTGTGTTCGTTCAATTTTCCCGGCCTGGATTTGAGGGGTCAGATAACAGATATCTCGCGGTGACAGGTATGCTTCCTTAATGGAAAACTTTTAATCCATACCGGTAGCCAGATATTTTCCGTAGACTTCCCTGATTTTCAGATCAATTTTTTTTAACTCTGCACGATTAAATACTGCGAATCCACCACCTGAAAATTCAAAATGGAAATAATCCTCTTTGGAGTTTTTCAGGATTTCGACTCTATAACTTTCGCAAGGATAACGAGCCGCTCCTTTTCCGGATTCTTTTTGCCTCTATAATTTTCATAGAGATACAAAAGTTTCCTGTTCGAATTATTTTTGTAATCCTCCCCATGCTCTTTCAGATATTCGCCGGAAAGTTCGGTGAACACGAATCCGCCGGTAAGAATAAATTTTTCTTTTTGCAGGTTCAGATTTTCCGGTATGAATTTTTGATTTAGATCCAGGGGGATCAGATGATATTCAATCTCCATTTTTTTTCTGTTCCGGTAAACACTCAGTCTGACCGGACTGTCCCGCTTTCGAAGTCCGTATCCAGTCAGTAAAATTTCTTTTAGAACTTCCTGAAATAAATCCCCTTCACTGAATTTTTTTAGCGCAATCCCATTGACCGCTACAATTGAGTCTCCGGGAAAAAGAATGTTGTAACCACCGGAACCCGGAAATACTTCTTCAACAATGACACCAGTTTCTCTCTTGAGAGAGTAAAAATCTTTTTCTTCCGGAGTCAGTTTGTGCCGGAAGGAGAATCCCGGACCAGGAATAAATGTTCCGATTCCCTGATTTTGCAAAAAGTGAAGGATATAATCCCGGTGCAGGATTCCATCGCCGGATTGCATGCCGCATAAAGTATTTCCTGAGAAATAAAATCCGGACTGAATCTTGCGATC
>JAIOQL010000136.1 GCA_021413405.1 Leptospira sp. | reverse complement strand
GGACTCATAGCAATCAATTGCCTCAACTATTCCGGTAACAGTTCTCCTTTTCTAGGTATTCTCGCATTTTCATCGGGAAATTCTCCTGGAGCAGCAACGTTCACATTAGGCGGATCAGTTTCAGGATTAACGGGAACTCTGATAATTAAAAATGAATCAAACGAATCTCTAACAATTACCGGAAGCACTTACAAGTTTACAAAGAAATACAAAGCAAACGAGTCATATAGTGTTTCTGTAACTTCGGGTCCTACCGGTTATTACTGCAGGTTTTCTGCTACATCAGGAACTTTCGGATCCTCTGACATTACTGATAATTCCATTTCCTGTATAGCCGGAAATTTTTACGGTCCCGTTGTTGGGGGAACTATCATTAAGCAACTGAATTTATCTTTTAACGTTTCTACGATCGCGGGCCTGGCCGGAAGTTGCGGTTTTTTGACAAACGGAACAGGCAATGCCGCAAGATTTATGGGTCCCAGAGATTTAGCTACGGATGGTATTTACATGTACATTACAGACCAGGCTTCTCATACAATCCAAAAAATGGATCTTTCTACATATACCACAACCACAATGGCAGGAACAGCTACTTCAATCGGATTTGACGCGACTCATTTGAATTCCCCTTTTGCGCTTACAACAGACGGAACGAATATATATGTATCCGATACCGTTAATCATTCTATACGTAAAATTTCAATTGCAACGCAAGTAATGACGACGATTGGGGGCCAGGGTCCCGTTTCATCAGGAACAAATGATGGATCTTCAGCAGTGTCGCGTTTTTGGGCGCCAAGGGGAATCGTATATTTAAATAACGCAGTGTACATTGCGGATAATCTGAATCAAACCATTCGAAAAATTGATCTTTCGACAAACACAGCTTCCACTGTTGCCGGAACGGCAGGAACGTCTGTTCCGGCCGGGCAGGACGGAATTGGAAGTAATGCGCGATTCAATGGCCCATCGGGGCTTGTTACTGATGGCACTTATGTTTATATCAGTGAAACAGCAAACTGCCTGATTCGAAAAATGGACCCTTCCAACTTTAATGTTTTAACGATAGGCGGGATAGCGGGAACCTGCGCAACTCTAGACGGAACAGGAACTACAGCGACTTTCAATTCACCCTTTGGAATGACAACAGATGGATACAAGCTATACATTGCAGATCACGGTTCGGAAGTTATCCGTGAAATGATATTAACTACCGGTAGCGTCACGACTGTTGCCGGGATGCTGAATACGAATACTCCAGCGGGTCAGGATGGACAGGGAACCACAGCGCGATTCAGCCATCCTATCGGGGGGGCAAGCAACGGAGTAAGCATTTTCATAGCGGATTATCTGAATTGCACGATCCGTAAAATAGACTAAGTCCAGTCCCGGTTAAAAAGACATCTGACATTAAATAGTTAGAGTTAGAACTATTCTAAAATCGGATGACAAAATAATTCAACCCGGCAATCTGGTCATTATTTCGGAATCTTTTGCAGTAAGGGGGAGTTATGAAACTCAATTCAATTCTTTACGCACTTTTAGCATCGGTTATCTTTTCGGGTTCTATCAGTTCTCTTGACCAGTCGAAACGAGACGAAGATCTCAACACGGTTTATTATCCCGGATCCGGCCACAGAGGTCAGGTTTCTTCGCATTCAGATAAAAAAACCGGAAAGCATAGCGAAAAAAAATCGTTAACCGGGAACGGGTCACAGGCAAAAAAGAGTTCATCTTCTACAATTCCATGCATGCACAGTCAGCAGCAGAAGGAAAATCTTTTGCGTTACCTAAAATCAAGAAGAGGTAAAGATTTGGAACTTTATGTTCCAAAAGTTCCGAAGGCGTAGTTAATTAGCCACTGTGGCAAGAATGTCAGGGTAGTTAAAAAAATTCAAAGCATCATAAAGAATGGGTTGGTCTATTGTCGAAAATAGAGTTAACCCCATGGAAAATCAATCAAAGAATCTGCTGAAAAAAGATCAGAAAGTTGTGAATCTCGGACTCTACAGAATTAAGAAATCTTTACTGAATGAAGGATTTGAAGTTGTTGAAAATCCAGATGGTAAGATCACCCTGATCATACGCGTTGCGAAATAATTCCTGATTAGGATGCGTTATAAAAAGATGGCACGTGGATGACGCAGATTTAACAGATCAATCCAATCCATCTTCTCCACACTTTTTTTTCAAAGCCGATCTTATTTCCGCAGTCTTTCCGTATCCAGGAACAAGTAAAAAAAATATTTTTAAATTCCTGGAAGATTCTTTGCACATGTTTTTTTCCAGGTATTCTATTCCCAGTCTGTATCTGGAAAGAACATGCGCCGGTTCAAATTCAATTGCTTCCAGATACAATTCCAAAGCCTCTGAACTTTTTTTTTGAGCAGTGAGTTTCTCTGCTTTCTTAATCCGGGGTACGATGATATTTTTATAAAGATCATATCGCACCCGGCTACCGAACTGGAATATTCTAAAAAAGATTTTATCTTCCGAACCGTCGCTGCAAAGTCCGGTCCAGATATCTGTTCCCCTTTGCGGAACCTCTGTCCTGATTATTTTCTGTAGTGCTTTCCCGGATGCGCACCCTGAACTGAAATAGATCTCTTTCATTGCGCCGGGAGATGTAACGAGGATTTCCCTTACGCCGTTTTGGATTGAAACAATTTCCCTGACTGGAATGAGATCTCCGGTATTTATTTTTGAATCGGGAAGTGTTTGTGATTCATCCGGAATCCCGAAGCCTTTATTTTTTAACGTTTGTCCCGGACTTATTTTTTTGTCGCTTATGCAATACACATTACAAAAGACCGATAATAATAGAGTTAGGGAAAGCTCTTTTACGGTTGCCATTTTGCCTATACTCAGAATCGTATACCTGTAAGTCAAAAGTTAACTTGCCTGCTTAGCTCAGATGGTAGAGCATTTCACTCGTAACGAAAAGGTCGCCAGTTCGATTCTGGCAGTAGGCTTCGGTAAATAATTTAAGGAATCAGGATGGGGAATGCATAAAGAAATAAAAGGGAATATGAGTGGTGAAGGACAAAAGCATGCAATCATCGTTGCCAGGTTCAATGAATTTATTACGGACAGTCTGTTAAAAGGAGCGCTTGATTCTCTTGGAAGGCATGGGGTTTCTGAAAACGATATAACCATAGTGCGGGTTCCTGGAGCCTATGAAATTCCTGTGACAGCCGACAGGCTCGCCAGATCAAAAAAATATGATTCCATTATTTGTCTAGGTGCAGTGATCCGAGGAGCAACAGCCCATTTTGACTATGTTGCAAATGAAGCTGCCAAAGTCGGTGGCATTGCACTCCAACACGGGATTCCCGTCATCTTTGGTGTTCTGACGACTGACACCATTGAGCAGGCAGTGGAAAGGGCAGGCACAAAGGCCGGGAACAAAGGTTCTGAATCTGCATCCACTGCGATAGAAATGATAAACCTGTTCAAACAAATCTAATGTCTGCCCGCCACACCGGTAGAGTTCTCGCACTTCAATCACTATACCAGCTTGATCTTGTGAAGCCATCGCTTTCAGAAGTTCTATCTTTTGACTGGTATGACAAGAAAATCGATGAATCCGAGAAAGAAATGGCAACTTCGCTTATAATGGGTGTTGTTGAAAACTGGGAAACGATCGACAATATTATCAAAGAGTATTCAAGAAATTGGGAATTTTCCAGGATTTCGGTTGTAAACCGTTGTATCCTGAGGCTTTCCATTTATAGCTTAAGCAACCAGAAGGAAATTCCTGCGAGAGTAGTTATAAATGAAGCCCTGGAGCTGACGAGAGAATTCGAAAGGGAGGAATCTGTCAGTTTCATAAACGGAATACTTGACGCAATTTTGAAAGACGAATTACAGAGAAAGGAAACCGGATAAAATTCGATGGATGATGTTCCCAAAAACAGGTTAAGATTCGAAGCTCCCGATCAACCCGCTGAGGAGTTTGATTTTTCTTCCGTTGAAGATGACAATGCCCCTCTTAAATCCCGCAGAATCTACACTAAATTCCCCGCCTCTTTTTATTTTTGGGGCGCACTCGTTGTGCTTCTCCTCGGCTTCATTTCATTTGGAATCTGGTTCCAGTTTTTCAGGAAGTCTGCGTCAGGCGATCTTGCATTCAAAAATGAGCTTTTGTTTGATAGAAAAAATCTTGATAAGATAATCGAAAAGCCATACCTTCCGGACAGTTCACTCAACCCTGGACTTGCAAAATGTATTCATCTTTACCGTGACAGGTACGTAAAACGGGCATTCATCCAATGCGAAGAATTCCTGAATACTCCTGCTACAGACGAAGAGAAGTCTGTAGCATTGACAGTTCTCGGAGTTATGTTTGATGAAGCGGGGCGTTATCCTCTTGCAGTCGAAAGACTCAAAAAAGCAATTTCCTATGACCCAAAAAATTTTCATGCATTCTATAACCTGACTCTTGCTTTCAAGCATTCAGGAATGTTTACCGAGGCAAGGCAGGCGGCAATGAAGGCGAGGGAACTCGCACCAAATGATTCCCGGATCGCACTACTCGCCGGAAATCTTCTGAACGACGCCAACGATCCGAAAGCAGCGATAGAAATCTACAAAGAGGGAATAGCCTCATCACCGAATGACCCGTATCTTATCTATAATCTCGCGCTGAGTCTTTACAGGCAGGGGAATCTCCCCGGGGCAATCGAAAACTTTCAGAAAGCGGCAATGGCCAGCGGAACCGGCCAGGTTGCGATACTTGCTCACGGACAACTTGGATCTATCTATTTCAATCGTGAAGATTATGATGGAGCAGAACATCATTTCCGCGAAGCGCTACGGCTCAAGCCGACAGAAGCCAAGTATCTTTATAATCTCGGGATCATTCTTCTCAAGCGTAAAAAAACAGAAGAAGCAGTTTCTCTGTTTCAAAAAGCCCTGGAAGCCGGTTCCAATGAGCCGCAGGTTTACAGGTATGTAGCTGAATCATTTGAGGAACTGAAACTGCCCGCACTTGCAATTTCTGCTTTGCAAAAGGCGCTTGCCATCCAGCCGAATGATCTTGATACACTCTTTCAGCTTGCAGATCTGTATTACTCACAGGGTGACCTCGGCCAGGCGGAGGAAACTTTCCGTAAAATTGTCCGCTCAAGTCCGGGCGATTCCAATACTGAAACAGCACTTATCAATTTAGGAATCATACTCGATGATATGGAACGTTATGCGGAAGCGATATCTGCGTTCGAACAGGCAATTTCCATTAATCCAAAAAATGAAAACGCCTACTATAACCTGGGAATTGCCTACAAGAATTCAGGACAACCGACAAAAGCAATTGAAAATTGGCAGAAAGCTTCTGCACTGAATCCCGCATCAATCAAGAACAGGGAGGCAATTGCAGATTATTATGCAGAAAACGGTTTTCTCATCGAAGCAGCGAGGGAATATGATGACATTGTACGCGTGAACAAAGATGAAAACAAAATCAAAATCAAACTTGCAGATGTATATTATAAATTAAAAAATTTCGAATCTGCAGAAAAGCAGCTCATAGAAGTTCTGAACGTTTCTAAAAACGGTCAGGAAATAAAACTGGCCCATAGAAAACTGGCACTGGTTTATTCAGGTGGGGATTCAAAATATAAATCAAAAGCGAAAGACGAAGCCTACCGCGGAGCACATATTGATCCGGACGATATGGATGGAAAGCTGGTTCTTGCAAAGGTGCTGATCGATTCCGG
>JAIOQL010000079.1 GCA_021413405.1 Leptospira sp. | reverse complement strand
CGATCAGGAACATACTTAGATTCATATTCTGTGCCCGAATTTTTCTGACAGCAAATTCCGCCGCTGAAATCAGGTCAACCGCTGAAACATCATTCACTTTTGAAAGACCGGACAAAACTCCATCCAGCCTGAATTTGACCCCAACTTCCACCGCATCTGCATGAGGGAACCCTGCCATCATTCCAATGCAACCGGCAGAAGTTTCCATTACACTTACGAAATCACAGGAAGCGTTTTCAGAAACTTTCGGAAATATGGAAACGTCGAATTTTCTGATTTGCGCAAGATCTACCTGGAAGAGGAAGGATTGAAGACTGTTTGCAGTATCAGAACTGTGAATTGATAGCAGTTCCTTGACCATGTTGTCTTCCCGATCCTTGTTCTGGAGCGTAGCAATTTTGAAAGATCTTGCAATTTCCGAAATTTCCTCGTTTTCAATTTCTGCATCAACTGATTCTGACAAATCGCTTTCTTCAGAAATATTTTCTGCCCAGTCCGCTATGATTCCCCCCAGACCTTTGATGGAATTGTCGATCGTGTTTACAATGACAAAGGAAATCAGGCTCGATAGGGAAGAAAGAGAAATGGCTATGAAAATTTTTCCTAAATAAAGCTTTCCAGGATTTGTTTTAAAGGATTCTTTCGCCCAGAACAGATCTTCGGTTACAATGAATATGAGAAAAGTGAGCATTGAAATTGCGAAAATGAAGACGGGCACTCGATATTTGTAAGGCATATTTTTTTCCTGTTTAAGCTAATTGAGTTTCGGAATCTCTTTTTTCAAGGATTTTCATTAACACTAATGAAATAAAGAAAAGAATTAAAAGCGGGAGGAAAAGCATCATCATTGAAAAAACATCAGGACCCGGTGAAAGGACAGCAGAAAGAATCGAAATGATGATCACAGTTTCCCTCCATTTTGATATTAAAAAACCGGAACTGATTATGCCGATCCTTCCGGCGATTATGAAAACCACCGGCATCTGGAATGCCAGCCCGAAAACGAGGTGAATATTGAAGAAAAGATCATAATATTCTTCTATCGGGAGTTTTGTTTCGATATCCGGTGGACGGAACATTACAAGGAAAATCCGGAGCATGTTTTCGAATACAGTGAGCCAGCACAGTGTGATTCCTGCCCAGAAAAGGATTGTTGAGAACAAAATGAGGAATATTCCGTACCGTTCAGTTCTTGTCTCAAGCGCGGGTGCGATAAATCCCCAGAGCAGGTACAGTATAAAAGGAAATCCCAGCAGAATGGAAAGCATGAACGATGTTTTCAGGTATATAATAAATGGCGCCATCAGTTTGAGCTGAAAAAAAACTGCATTTTCTCCGAGCACTGCTTTATACGGAGCCGTGAATATTCTATGGATTTCCGGACCAAAATAAAGACCAAAACTCATTAAAAGAATTATGACAAGGATTCCCCGCAGGAGTCTCTGCCTCAATTCTTCGAGATGCTCTCCCAGGGTCATGAATTTTTCCCTAGATTCCGTGAGCTTCTCGCCCGGAGAATTCAAAGAAATTTGAGTATCAGATTCTGCCGGTGTGGCATTCTTTTTTTTGTGGGATGTCTTTTTTAATGCCATTTAATATTTTTTTTGTAAATGCTCAAATAAGCCACGGAGTCACTAAAACTCAGAGGGAATTATTCTTTATTAATCTTATTTTCAGGTATCATCGTTACTATTCACCAAAATCTCTGAGCCTATGTATCTATGCGGCATAAATCCTAAGTGAGTTCTTCGCGTGTTGGCGGTAACCGCTATTTTTTTGTATCTTATCTATGAGATTAAGATTTTTTACTCTTTTTTGATTTTTCCTTTTCAGAGATTATTGTCTCATCGCGAACGGGCTCTTCTTCAGACGAGGAAGCGGAAAGAGATTTTCTGAATTCCTTTATTCCATGGCCAAGGTCTTTAGCAAGCCCGGGGAGTTTTTTTCCTCCAAAGAGCAGGAGTGCGAGAAGAGCGATCAGCGCAATTTCCCATGGTCCCAGATTAAATAGTGCAAGTGGATAAAACATTTTTTTTCTCCTGATTGATCTCAATTGACCCGTTTATGGGCTTCGGCAATAATGCTGACAGAGTTCAGAGAAACTCTCCCACAATTCGGCTATTTTGTAAACACAAAAGACTTGCGGAGTCTAATATTTGTAGATCATTCACTGGAGAAATGCAATGGAAATAACCGCAGTAGAGAGCTATAGTTCTTCCAGTTACAATATTCCTATAATTAAACCTGGAACTGACGATAATAAGAAGAGAGAAGAGGAGGCTGCAGCCTCAGCTTCAGAATTATACTCAAGAGGGCAGTTCATAAACATAACTGCCTGAAACAGGTTCTAAATGGCGATTACAAAAGAACAGAAAGTCGACTTTAACGAAAATCTTAAGGAATTCAAATCATATCTGGATGATCTGAAAAAAGAAGTGAGCCTGTACAAATCCCAGATGAAAAAGTTCCCCGGAGTCGAACCCTATTATAATATCGCTCTCGCAATAAATTCCATTAAATATATCAATACATGCCTGCTGATCAATGAACTGTCGATTGCCAAGATGGACATTAAAAATGACAATTATCTCAATCTTGGCAGAAAAGAAATTTACGGTGCCATTGCATTTGTTGAAAAATCTGTCGGTTCAGACGTGGACGGAAGTCTGAGCGAAAACAAAGATATGCTGGCAAAACTGGAAGAGCTGACTGCACTTCAGAGATTGAATCTTGTGAAAGGAATCAAGCAGAGTATAGACCTGATGATCGAGGCGTATGGCCCGAACAGCAAGTGGAAATGGAGCTGGCCGGAAATTCATTTCAAGCTGGCAGTCATGGCTAAGAATATTTTTGACTGGCGGACCTTTGAGGAAGCAAGAGATCTTAGTCACCCCGATTATTATATCCGTCAGGAGTTGTATAACCTCGTGATTGAGTTTTGCAACTTTGCTGCCCAGGAATACCGCTCAAAGTATGACCTTTCGACAAATGATACCGGAGATCTGAAAAAATCGATCATGCTTCTTGAGCTGAACCGAAAAATTTTCCAGATCACCGGCAATACGGACGACCTCGAAAAGACCAAAACCCTGATTGAATCACTCAAGGCAAAAGTTGAGCAAATCGAGGGCGACAAAGAGAAAGACAAAAAAAAGAAAAAATAGGCTTTGCCGTACAGGGTCTTTAAATAATCTAATTAATAGAAGCAGACTCTAATACACGCAAAGGAATAGTATATGGGATTACCAGAAATTAACGATTCCAATTTTAAAACCGAAACAGACAACGGCCTTGTGCTCATAGATTTTTGGGCTGAATGGTGTGGTCCCTGTAGAATGGTCGGCCCGGTCCTGGAAGAACTTTCCAAAGAATACACAGGAAAGGTCTCTATCAAAAAACTGAACGTAGACGATAATCAGCAAACAGCTCAGGCTCTTGGCATTCAATCCATTCCGACACTTCTGCTTTATAAAAACGGACAGATTGTGGATAAGGCGATTGGTGCTCTGCCCAAGTCTCAACTCAAAAATTTCATAGACAGACACATTTAGTATCTCAATGCCTGAAGTCCTGGCCACAGACAAAGGCTATTTCGAACTTCCGAGAGGCGGCTACCTGATCGACACCAGCATTGGTTACATCCAGATCGGTTCGCCCCCGGAAACAATCAAGGACACTATGTCCTTCCCGCAAAAATCTCCCCTAATATTCGTTCTTCCAAACAAATTTTTTCATGTTGAGAAAGGGATAAGTACTGCAGAGCTTGAATTTCCGATTTATTACAATCATTTTCTTCGTCAGAAAAAAACTTCCATAGTATGCACTGAAGAACAAAGGGATCAGCTTGTAGTTGTTCTCAAGGAATCCGTTTTTGGTCCGGAGGAAGTAAATCTGTCCAGTGAATATCTGAATGGGGAAGAATCATACGGATTTCCGAATATGAAAGCGGAAATGGATTATTTTCGCGGAAACAGAAAAACTTTCGAATGGTGACTTCATTGTTAAAGACGGAAAAAAATCCACAGAACTTCCAGGAGAAGTCGGTTTCAATATAAAATATGACATAGGAAAGAGGCTGGAAGAACCATTCATGGCTCCACTGATCGGTATCACCTGTCTTGGACCGTCCCATGGATTCGATCCTGATGACAATACATCAGGCTTCATTTTATGGATCAATCACCAGGGGATCATGGTGGATCCACCGGTTAATTCCACAGAATGGCTTCGGGAATCAAATGTGAACCCAAAGCTGATCAATCATGTTATCCTAACCCATTGTCATGCGGATCATGATGCAGGAACTTTCCAGAAAATCCTCGAAGAAGGAAAAATTACAATCCATTCGACAGTAACAGTCATGGAAAGTTTTCTCCGCAAATATTGTGGACTGACTAAAATTCCCAAAAAAGAGCTGACTGAACTTTTCAATTTTCAACCGATCATCATTGGCAAGGCAACAATTATTAACGGGGCTGAATTTAATTTTCACTATGCCCTTCATTCGATTCCTTCTACAGGTTTCGAATTCTTTTTCCAGGATCAGTCATTTATCTATACTTCGGATCATTTGAATGAACCGGAAATTCATGATAGACTTTTTCAGCTTGGCGTTCTCACTGAATCCAGATTGAAATTCCTGAAAGAATTTCCCTGGGACAGGCGAATTATTTACCACGAGGCGGGCATCCCTCCGCTTCATACACGCATCAGCTACCTGACTACACTGCCTATGGATGTTCAGGAAAAAATCACAGTTTATCATATTTCAAAAAAAGATATGCCTGAGGGAACAGGACTGCGTCTTGCAAAATTCGGTATTGAAAATACTCTCTATCCTAAAATAACTCCGCCAAAATACATTGAGGCATATAATCTTCTCGATATATTATCACAGATTGATATATTTCACGGATACCCGATCGAAAAAGCGAAAGAATTTCTTTTGATCGCAAACGAAGAGAAATTCAAACGCGGGGATCTGATTTTCAAAAAAGGCAGTGCGGGAGATAAATTTTTTATTATCGCTTCTGATATCCCGGTAAAGAGATATGGACAATACGAATATTTTGGAGAAGCTTCCCTGATCCTGAACAGCACCCGTGCAGCTGATGTATATGCTGAAACCGACGTGCTGGCTCTTACTATTGATAAGAATAAATTTCTTCAGTTTATCCGGAGCTCAAATCTCAGACAGGATTTGACAAAATTGAATCAGATCCGGGATACCAATTCCTGGAAAACTCTGGCAGAATCCCGCCACTTCAAGGGCCTCACAAGCCACCAGAAAACCCAATTGGAACTGATAATGAATATCAAGAAAATTGAAAAGGGACATGTGTTGATCCAGGAAGCGAAACTTTTTCAGGAAGTGTATATAATTCGTGAAGGACAAGTTTCCATTACCAGAAAAAATAAGCCCGTTGGGGAACTTTCGAACGGGGATTTTGTGGGAGAGATTTATAATTTTACAAAGAACATAGTTTCCACATACACTTTTTCCGCAAAGACTGATCTTCAGGTTTACTCAATAGAGCAGGAAGAACTAATTAGTTATATAAAGAAAAATCCAGGTGTTTATATGAGAATGAATACGGTATATTAGTAAGGTGAAAATATGAAAATAAAGAATGATCCGATCATAGATTCTGTGATCAAGTATCTGCAAAAAAATAAAATTGGAATCAAGGAATTTGAGAACCAGCTCATAGTCAAAGCAGTTGAATTGAATAACGGTTCCAAGGCTGGTGGAGCAAATCTCCTCGGGTTAAGCACGAGAAGCATTGAACTCAAATTCAAAGAATGGGGATTGCAGAAAAAGAAAAAGAAGTAGTTCATTGATGGGCGACCCACGGGAGAAAGTTTGGAAAGAATAATTAAATTTACTGATGAGCACAATCAGTTTCGGGAGATGGCTAGAAAGTTCTTCGAAGCTGAAGTAAAGCCCTATCACGAACAGTGGGAAAAGGATCACATAGTACCAAGAGAAACCTGGAAAAAAGCGGGTCAAAATGGCCTTCTATGTCCGGATTTTCCGGAAGAATATGGTGGTTCCGGTGCCGATTTTTTATACAATGCAATTATCATTGAAGAATCAGCAAAAGTGGGAAACAGCGGTTTCTTTCTTTCTCTTCACAACGACATCATAGCTCCGTATATCTCTGAATATGCAAACGATGAACAGAAGAAAAGATGGATGCCGGGCTGTGCATCGGGAGATCACATCCTTGCTATAGCCATGACCGAGCCAAATGCCGGGTCCGATCTGAAAGGGATCCGCACAGTGGCTGAAGACAAAGGCGATCATTTCATTGTTAACGGACAAAAAACTTTTATAAGTAACGGACAGCTCGCAACTCTCGTTATCACAGCAGTGAAAACAAGTGAAGATGCTATGAGTCTCGTAATGGTTGAGGCAGGTATGCCCGGTTTTGAAAGAGGCAGGAATCTCGACAAGATCGGACTCAAAGCACAGGATACTTCAGAATTGCATTTTACCGATGTGAAAGTTCCCAAAGAAAATCTGATTGGAAAAAAAGGGCAGGGGTTCCGGTATCTGATGCAAAAACTTGCAAAAGAAAGACTGGCACTGGCACTATCGGCCGTGGAAGCGACACAACTGGTACAGAATATTACACTGAAATATATCAAAGAGAGACAGGCTTTCGGGAAACAGATCGGAAGTTTTCAGCATATCAAATTCAAAATGGCAGAAATGGCGACTGAACTTGCTATGTGCAGGGTTTTTTGCGATCAGGCAACCCTTGCGTTAATGAATGGAACTCTACAGACCGCAGAGGCTTCGATGGCAAAATGGTATTCTACTGAAATGCAGAAACGGCATACAGATGAGTGTCTGCAGTTTTTTGGCGGCTACGGGTATATGATGGAATATCCGATTGCAAGGGCATTTCTTGATGCGAGAGTCCAGACTATTTATGCTGGAACGACAGAGATAATGAAGGAAATTATAGGAAGAAGCCTGGGGCTCTGATTTCGCCTAACGTATGATATTATTCGGAGATAATATCTGCCAAAGAGGCAAAATGACGAAAATAATTGGATTTAAATTTCTGAAAGGGTCGACGGGGGGGATTCCGGCCATTTGCAAAAAAACTATGAGAATCTGTGGAAAAAAACATTTCTGACTATTCAATCCATTTCGACTCGCCAATCTTGAGATCAAGAAGTTTGTCAGCTGTCAGGCGGTTTTTTACAAATGCTTTTTTTGCAAGGATTAACGGTTCATCAAGAGCTTCATCGGTTAATACAAATGTGGCATAGTGCATCGGCAACATTGCTTTTGCATTCAGATCCAAAAATGCCTGGACAGCGTCTTCCGGACTCATGTGAACCGGTTTCATAAACCAGCGTGGTTCATATGCACCAATTGGAAGAATTGCAATATCAATACCTGGAAATTTTTCTGCAATTTCTTTGAATCCATCGAAATAACCGGTGTCTCCTGCAAAAAAAGCTGTGTGATTTTTACTCTGCACAATGAAACTGCCCCAGAGTGTCTGGTAGCCGTCGATCAGGGAGCGGCTACTGAAATGTTGTGTAGGTGTAAATATAACCTTTATCTGATTTGAAGACTTTTCCTCCCACCAATCCATTTCTGAAACATTGGAAAGACCGAGTTCTTTCAGAAACTTGCGGTTTTTCAGACCCGCAAAAAAATGCGGTTTGAATTTCTGTTCAAGTTCAATCAGGGTCGGGGCATCCATATGGTCATAGTGATTGTGGCTTAAGAGCACTATATCGATTTTTGGAAGATCTGCAATTTTGACTCCCGGTTTCGTATACCTTTTGGGACCAGCAAAAGAAACTGGTGAGCATCGTTCTGACCAGATAGGATCTGTCAGAATATTTTTTCCGTCCATCTGTATCAGCACTGTTGCATGCCCGATCCAGGTGACTGATAACTTAGCGGTATTTTTCCTTAGATCTTCACCCGAATTTTCAACTCTTTCGAATTTATAATCTTCCGGATTCAGGGAAGGCAGATCTGCACCAATTCTCCAAATCTGCCATCTTAAAAAATATCCGAAGCCATGGGGAACAAAATCAGGTGCGATGTTTTTAAATCCGCCCTGAGTGTGGTGAGGTTTTAATGAAACGGTATTGCTTCCGCAGTATATACTAAATAAAAGAGCAGCAGTAAAAAAGAACAGCCGGAACATTCTATGATATATCTTGAAGTTGGGTTCTCAACGATTTTTCATTACTCAACGCCATCTTGATTATTTTATCTTTCTTAACGGGCTGCTTTTTTATTTCTAGAATGTCCTTTGCTATTTTTAATTTCCTGCGTATGTGATTGATCGCGGGAAGACTTGCTTTAAAATTTTTAGCAAGTTGCCAGTCGTTCATTGTTTTATTCAGTTCGTAAAATTTATCCAGGTCTTTTTCGGCCCATATCTTTTTTGGTGCGCTCGTCTTGCTGTAGTTGAAACTTTTTATGCGTTGTAACGTTCTCTGGTAACTTCCCTTGCCTTTAACTTTTTTCCAGTGAGGATTCCGGTTTCTTGCGAAAAGGATGTCTTCATGGGAAAATCCTGTTTTCCCGATCCATTCTTTAGTAATGCTCCCTTTTTCGCCACGTTTGATTTTTGAATGCAGGCTTCTCTCTACGTATTGTTCCGGAGTCTTTGCAGACATTAATTTTTGCTTCTCAAGTTTATAATCCATTCGATTCTCCCGTTTTCGTATAATTAAATGTTGATTGCTTCACCGAGACAATCTGCAGCTGCTTCCATTACCCCTTCGGAAAGAGTTGGATGTGCATGAATTGTTCCGGCTAAATCGTGAACTGTGAGTTCTGTTATAGCGCCAACCATAGTTTCCGAAATAATTTCGGATGCATTGTTACCTATGATGTGTGTGCCGAGAATTTCTCCGTGTTTACCGGAAATGATTTTGACCATCCCTGTTGTATCGCCTAACGCTTGCGCACGCCCGCTCGCAGTGAACGGGAAACGGCCGACTTTGTATTCGAGACCGGATTCTTTGACTTTTTTTTCAGTCATGCCTACGGATGCTACTTCAGGGTGGCAATATGTGCATCCCGGAATAAAATCATAATTGATTGGAATATAATCGATTTTGTGAGTCACTTTCTCTTTTATTGCGATCGCTTCTGCTGCTTTTATTCCTTCCATCGAAGCAACATGAGCCAAAAGAGGAGCCCCGGTGCAATCCCCGATGGCATACACATTGCTCACGGTGGTTTCATAACGTTCATTCACACCGATGAAACCGTTTATGAGATGAACTCCAACCTGTTCCAGATTCATATCTTTTGTGTTTGG
>JAIOQL010000135.1 GCA_021413405.1 Leptospira sp. | reverse complement strand
ACGATTCAATGGTGTTTCGTCCGTTGGTCTCGGAATCAAAAAATTAAAGGGCGGGAATGCAGTTCAGGTGGGTGACCTGGTAAAGCAAAAAGTAGAAGAATTGAAACCATTTTTACCGAAAGGATTTGATCTTTCGATTCCAAATGACAATACAATTTATATCAAAGATTCGATTGGAGAACTGAACTTCACCCTGATACTTTCTTCAATTCTCACAGGATTTGTCTGCCGGTTCTTTTTGGGAAACTGGAAAAACACCGGGAATGTTCTTCTGGCAATTCCGACATCAGTAATCGGAACTTTTCTCATTCTCTATTTTGCAGGATTCACTTTGAATACGTTCACAATGCTCGGACTTTCACTGGCAACCGGTATCATTGTAGATGATGCTATCATGGTTCTCGAAAATATGACCCGTCACAGGGAGATGGGTAAGCCATGGTACAAGGCAGCCCTCGACGGTTCTTCTGAAATCTGGTTTGCAGCCCTGGCGGCAACGCTTGCCGTCGTCGCCATTTTTTTACCGGTTGCATTTATGAAAGGAATCATCGGAAGATATTTCCTCGAATTTGGAGTCACTATTTCCATATCCGTTCTGCTTTCTTTATTCGAAGCAATGAGTTTCACACCTATGCGGGCATCTATTTATTCGGATGCGAAAAAAAACGGGAAAAGCAAATGGGCAGCAATTGAAAAATTAAAATCTCTTTCTCTTCGCATCCAACCATTTATTTCAGCAATTTCGATTTTCAAAAAAATGGATCCTTACGTTGAACGGTTTCTCGTTGTTTCAACAAATTTTTATTCAAAAATTATTAAATATGTTTTAATTTATCCAAAATTAATTCTGATCGGTTCTACAGGATTGTTCATTTCTTCTTTAGGCTTTTTTGTTCTGTTAAAAAAAGAATTCATACCACCGCAGGATATGGGAAGATTTGTCGTCCGGGCAAGAATGCCGATGGGGTCATCACTTTACAGAACAAATGATGCAATGAAAATTGTTGAAGACTATCTTCTGAAAAGACCCGAGATCGTAAAATACATGTCTGCCGTTGGCGGATTCGGAGGTGGTGAATCAAGTGCCGGCATGCTTTTTGTTACGATGAAAGATATGGGTTCAAGACCGAAAGATCCAAAAACAGGTAGAGAGGTCACACAGTCAGGATTATTTACAGTGCTAAGAAAAGAACTGAAGGAACTTGTTCCCGAAGCTATTTTTTCCATCCAGGATCTTTCGCAGAGAGGTTTTTCTGCGGGACGGGGTTACCCGGTAGAATTTGTTCTCACAGGAAAGGACTGGAACACTCTCTCAAAACTTGCGGACCAGATAGAACTAAAACTTGCGGAAAGTAAAATCCTTCTCGATGTTGACACAGATTACGTTTCCGGTCAGAAAGAACTGCGGTTAGTTGCAGACAGACAGGCCGCAGCCAATCGCGGAGTCAGTATGGCAAATATTGGGAGCACAGTTGGAACCCTGATGGGGGGGAAAAAAGTCAGCCGGTTCACAGAGAATGGAAGAAGCTATGATGTTCGCGTAAAAATAAAAAAAGCATTCGGTGAAAACCAGGCTATCATTCCCGATATCAGTGTGCGAAATACTTTCGGTGAATTTGTGAGGTTAAAAGATGTGCTCAGTATAAAAGAAACAGACGCATTAAAAACTATAACACGTCTCAACCGGGAAAGAGCCATCCGGATATTCGGGAACCCTTTGCCGTCTCTCGGTCAGAATGAATCCACAGAACGCTCATTAAAAATAATCAAGGGAATGCTTCCGGAAGGTTACAATGTCGCGATAACCGGCTCAGCAAAAACTGCAAAAGAATCGTGGAACAGTTTGCTATTCGCACTTTTTTTCGGAATTGTTCTGTCCTATATGATTCTTGCAAGCCAGTTCAATAGTCTGAGTCAGCCATTATACGTACTTCTTGCGATGCCTTTCAGTTTTTCAGGAGCACTTGTGGCTCTCTACTTCCTGGGGCAGTCGTTTAATATGTACAGTTTTATAGGACTTATATTATTGCTCGGTCTTGTGAAAAAAAATTCAATCCTTCTTGTGGAATTCGTAAATCATGTCCGGCTCCAGGGAAAAAGTATTCCGGAATCGATAATGGAAGGATGCCCGGTTAGACTACGTCCGGTAATTATGACTTCCCTGAGTACGATTGCATCTGCGATTCCTCCTGCCCTCGCACTTGGTCCCGGGGCTGAAACACGGATACCAATGGCGATCACTATTCTCGGTGGAATGTCGGTATCAACATTAATCACATTGCTTGTTGTTCCTGCTGCGTATTATCTTGGAGAAAAAGAAAAAGCCACTGAAAAACCCGCAAAGGAGAAAGTCCGGAAGTAATGAGTAAATCTTTATCACAAATTACACAAAGAAACAATATGCATTTTATAATAATCCTCTTTCTTGTTTTAACCAATTGTGCAAAACAGGAAATAATTAAACCGAATGACGGAATAATCGAAGCTCCACTGGAAAAAGTTACAGGTGTCACTACGGAAAGAATCAGAGCTATCAAAAAAGGACAGAATCTTTCAATCGATGATCTTTACTCAATCGCTGTAGAAAGGACCGAGCGCATCGCACTGAAACAGGAAGGGGTGCGTCAGGCGGAAGCAGTAAAAGATGGAGTTGTTGCGGGACTTTTTCCGACTCTGTCCTTTGTTTCCAATAAATTCACAACCTACCCGGCTCATCATAATCCCTACGATACATACAATCCGAATTATAGCGGTTACAGGCAGGTAGATCCAACTATTGCAGCCCTAAATCCGGGTTACTATTCCAGCGGTTCGTCAGCCACTGTTTCGCCTGCCGTATCGGGTGGTAACAGGTTATTGCTCAGCATCCCGATAATCAACGGAAATCCTTTTGCAAATTTTAAATCCGCAGAAGCTTTGAAACTTGTACGATTGCATGAAGCCAGATTCGAATCC
>JAIOQL010000134.1 GCA_021413405.1 Leptospira sp. | reverse complement strand
GATGCTCATGCCGGCATGCGTGAGTATCAAAAACATTTTGCGGAGGGATCAACGTCTCCGAATGCCGATGCGCAGATCTATTTGTGGAACGGCAGAATGGTCAATGTCGACATCACATCATCGTTCATCACGTTCGGCATCAATGAACAAATGATGCTGAGCATCTTCCGCGATATCACCGAGCGGAAAAAACTGGAGGATCAATTGCTCCATTCTCAGAAAATGGACTCCATCGGGGTTCTTGCCGGAGGAATTGCACATGATTTCAACAATGTACTTGCAATGATCATGGGTGCGGCAGAGCTGGTGAAGCATAAAGCAAAGAACTACCCAGACATCTTAAAATTTGCTCAAATGATCGGAAGTGCCGCGGAACGCGGGTCCGGGATCGCAAAACAATTATTGATGTTTGCCCGGACGGAAAAAGGGGTGATGAAGCCGGTCTCATTGTCCGCGATCGTGCTTGATGTGTGTAAACTATTGGAACATTCCATAACAAAAACTGTCTCCATCCGGACCGATTTTCAAACTGCCAATGATGTCATTATGGGTGACGAAGACCAATTGCATCAAGTGATCATCAATCTTGCCGTTAATGCTCGCGATGCCATAGAACATACCAAGGCCAATGGAACACTCACCTTCAGCATCACCAATACCCCGTCCGGAAAGCCCCATTCTCCGGATGATGAAAAACTGTATGTTGCACTTCATGTTACCGATACCGGAAGCGGCATGAGCGAAGCGACCTTACAGCGGATCTACGAGCCGTTCTTCTCAACAAAGGAGCGGGGAAAAGGAACGGGACTCGGTCTTTCGATCGTTCACGGAATTGTGAAGACGCATAACGGAATTATCGACGTAACAAGTGAGATCGGCAGAGGAACAACATTCACTCTTCGATTCCCCGCCACCCATGTGGTGGAAGATTTCCAGAAAGCCGCTTTAAAACCGCCATTCATCAACAGAGAATATCAGGACACCGTCAGGAAAAAAATCATGGTCGTGGATGATGAGCCTGAGCTGGCAGAAATGCTTCGGGAGATCCTCGCCACAGAAGGATACGATGTGATGATCGCGCATGACGGCGTGAAAGCATTGGAACTCTTTGCCAGAGAAAAGGGAGAGTTCGATGTCATCATTTCCG
>JAIOQL010000133.1 GCA_021413405.1 Leptospira sp. | reverse complement strand
AAAAATGTAAATGATTCACATGGCCACGATGCAGGTGATCTCCTTTTGCAGAAACTGGCATTACGATTGAAAGGAGCAGTCCGTGATGATGACACAGTCGCGCGTCTTGCAGGTGATGAATTTGTAATAATACTGAACGATATCGCGAATGTCTCGGATATAAAAGATATTGCTGCAAAGATCCTGAACGGTCTTGACCAGAGCTTCCGGTTGGGTGAGGCAGAAGTCAGAATGACAGCGAGTATCGGGATTGCGCTCTTTCCCATTCACGGTTCAGAAATTGAAAAACTCATACGTTATGCGGATACCGCAATGTACCTCGCAAAACAACAGGGGAAGAACGCCTACGCAATTTATTCAGCAGATTGGAAAAAAGAACTTCCGGAAGGATAAGGAGAAAACATGTCACAGTGGAGAATATTAATAGTTGAAGACGAACAGATCGTTGCACGGGATCTGCAATTGAGGTTGAAGCGAATGGAGTATGATGTTCCTTCCATCGCGTCTTCGGGAGACGAGGCAATGGTCCTGGTTGCATCAGATCATCCAAACCTGGTTCTGACCGATATAAATCTCGGCACGAAACCGGATGGAATCGAACTTGCGGGGAGGATCCGTTCTGAGTATGATCTTCCGGTAATTTATATCACTGCATTCACTGATAACGATACATTGAAACGGGCACAATTGACCGAACCCTACGGTTATGTTGTAAAACCATTTCACGACCGTGAATTGCAGATCGCCATCGAAATCGGGATTTATAAACACAGGATGGAGCGGGACTTGCGGGAGAACCGGAGCTGGCTTGCTGCTATTTTACAAAGCATTGGTGATGCAGTGATTGCTACAGACGATAGTGATCGCGTTGTATTTCTCAACCCGGCAGCGGAAATTTTGACCGGTTGGACGGAGAAAGATGCACGCGGAATCAATCTGAGTCTGATTTTTAACGTTTCCATGCGAAAGAATTTCTTCAGTCCCTGGATCCAGTTCTCGGATCGGGAATACCCCCAGACTGATTATTTCAACGAAACTATTCTGATTACAAAAAAAGGGAAAGAACGCGCGATCCATTCAACGGTTTCTGAACTGAAAAACGAAAAAGGCAACAGGATGGGTGAGGTTGTTATCTTTCGCGAGAGTGCGCCCCGTGAATCACTTTTTTTGCCGGCTCTCAGATGATTCAACCCGGCCCGGTGATCGCTCCTGACGTCTCGCGAATCCTTATCGTCGAAGATGAGCAGATTGTAGCGCGGGATATCCAGGGGATTTTATTGCGGCTGGGGTATGCGTCAGCCGGAATCGCGACAAATGGTGAGGAAGCCATCCAGATGGCGCGCACAAACCGGCCTGATCTTGTTCTCATGGATATTGTACTTGTCAGGGGATTCATTGATGGAGTCGAAACTGCGACGAGGCTCAAGGAACTGCTTGATATCCCGGTAATCTATGTAACCTCGCATAGCGATGAAGCAACATTAAAAAGAGCCAGGATCACAGAGCCACATGGATATATTTTAAAACCGATCAATGTCAGGGAATTACAGATAACAATCGAAATGAGTTTATACAGGCATTCAATGGAGAAAATTTTCCGTGAAAATGCTGCCTGGTTAAA
>JAIOQL010000132.1 GCA_021413405.1 Leptospira sp. | reverse complement strand
CACAAGCCATTTCCGGTTGTAGTATCCCTTAACTTTATGGAAAGAGAAAGATTCATCTTCATCAATTGAATTTTCATCGGCGAGGCTGTTGAGTTCTGCCGGTTCAACGATCGTCCAGTCATAGAAATTGCTTGAAATGTCTTTGTGGAGACTCCAATGAATTTCTCCGAAAACTGCATTGAGTCCATCTGCATCTACCCAAAAGAGCACCGAAGTCCTATTCGCTTGTGAAAGAACAGACTTCGTTTCATCAAATTTTGAGATCAGGAAAATTCCTTCCCGTTCTTTGATGTTTTCAAGAGTCTGCGAGAGATCTCTCGCAATATTCCGGAGTTCTTCTTGTGCAAAAACATAGTCCTTCAATTCCCCGATGTTTGATCTTTTCTTGAATTTGAGATTTCCGAGAATGTCGATTAGTTTGTCAGGAGAGATCTGGTAGGGATGTCTGAACGGCGAAGACAGAAGTGAAGTATCTGAAAAATCTCTTCTGTCGAGCGTATAAAATGCTGTGTCGGCTGTACTATAGACCAGTCTTTTTCCGAAACTGCAATTCAGCCCGGTGAGTAAAACGCCTATAATCAGCATGCTATTCAACAAAACTTTCATCCTATATATTCCTTGAATCCGGGATACTTTTCCAGAAATTCTTCTTTTTTTAAAACCACTATTACGTTGTGTAAACCTGCGAGTTTAAAGACAGAACTCAGTGCTTTGTTCAAATTAAAAACATTCATGTTTCTACCCTTGTTTCTACAGATTGTAGTTAATTTGATCAGGGAACCGATTCCGGATGAATCCACATATCTTATTTCACCAAAGTTGAGACTGATTTCCTGAATAGTGGCGTCTTCTACAGAGGCTTCAAACTCAAGGTAAAAATCCCTGGAATTGTCCATTAATATGTCTTTCTGGATCGTCAGCATAACGTGATTATCCATTCTTTGGGAAATTAAAATCATAAACTGCCACTTCTGAGCATGAAAAAATCTGTAAATACTGTCAAGAATTTAACTCAGGTTTTTCATTTGCAAATCCCTTCGCTGGTCTTTAGTCTAGCTTTTAGAGGATCTATTCATGAAAATTAAAACTGCGATTACAGAAATGCTGGGAATTGATCTGCCGATCATAGGCGCTCCCATGTTTCTGGTTTCCTATCCGGATCTTGTAGTGGAAGTGTCAGAAGCTGGAGGCATTGGGTGCTTTCCCTCCCTCAATTATAGAACTCCCGAGCAGCTTGCAGATGGCATTGCCGAGATCCGTTCGAGGACAAAAAAACCGATCGGCGTCAATCTGATCCTTCATAAGGAACACAACCCGAACTGGGCAAAACAATTTGAAGTTTGTATGAAGGCAAAAATCGAATTAATCATCACGAGTCTCGGAACACCGAGAACTATAGCCAAGGAAATAAAGTCCGAGGGCGCACATTTGTTCTGTGATGTCACAACACTAAAACACGCCATTATAGTTGCAAAATCAGGTGCGGACGCTTTGATTGCAGTCTCCCAGGGTGCAGGCGGACACGCAGGAAACATAACACCTTTCAGCCTGATTCCATATCTGAAAAAAGAAACCGGACTTCCGGTTGTTGCGTCCGGAGCGATCAGCGGTGGAGCCCAGATGGCCGCGGCGATGTCTCTTGGTGCGGATGCAGTTTACGTCGGAACACGGCTAATTGCAACACCGGAAGCAAAATCTTCCGATGCCTACAAACAGATGCTGATTGATTCTGCACCCGAAGATATCGTTTATACTGAAAAAATTTCCGGGATCCCCGCGAACTGGCTTTCAAAAAGCGTAGAGAAAGCTCAGCATCTGCTTACAGGAGAGGAATCAAAAAATCTCGATGAGTATAAAAGATGGAAAGATATCTGGTCGGCAGGGCATGGCGTAGCGCAGATCACTGATATTAAGCCGGCCAGAGAAATTATTATTCAGATGGCGAAGGATTACCTCTCTATCATCAGCAATCTCCCAAGGAATGGCGCATAACGCATGAAAGAATACTCTTTTTTTGAAGTCCAGAAATTCACTGACAAGCGCATTGCAATATTATTCCTGAATCATCCCGACAAACGGAACGCAATGGATTGGTCCTTCTGGAGAGACCTTCCCCTCGTCGTGGAGGAAATCGAACAGGATAAAGGAATCCGGTCAGTGGTGATCATGGGAAAAGGAAAATCTTTTTCAACAGGTCTTGATATTGGAGATTTTTTTGAAAAACATAACGAAGTTGTAACCGGTGCGATAGGCGATATACGGGAAGATTTTTACAGGCTGCTCCTACAGATGCAGGAAGGATTCAAAAGGATTTATGAAAGCGAGAAGGTCTACATTGCAGCAGTGCACAAACATTGCATTGGTGGTGGACTCGATTTAATTTCTGCCTGCGATATCCGGTTGGGAACAAAGGACGCATCGGTTTCCCTACGCGAAACAAAAGTTGCGATAGTTGCAGATATGGGGAGCCTGAACAGGCTGCCATCGATCATTGGCCAGGGAAATACGAGGAATATGGCATTTACCGGGAAAGATTTTTCCGGTGAAGAATGCCTGAGGATGTGCCTATTCAGTGAAATCTTTGAAACCAAAGAGGAATTGGACAAAGCAGCAATCAGGTTAGCGGAAGATATTGCTGCAAACCCTGGAATGGCCGTTCGCGGAACGAAACAAATTCTAAATTATATGGATAATCATAGTATCGACGAGGGAATGAAATATGTTGCAGCATGGAATGCCGCATTCCTCGACAATAAAGATTTTAGAGAACTTGTTTCCGCATTTCGGGAAAAAAGGCAGCCAAATTTTATTTAATTGCAGGACGTTTAACCGTTTCTAATGCCATTTATAAAAAATTCATGAACGGCATTAGAAAACGGTTTCGCTGATTTTTAACTATTAATTGAATAAATACATCCAGGTTGTTTCCAGAAAGTCTTCTTTTATTTCTTGCATCAGTTCATTTTTTTCAGCTTCATTGTCATTGATTTTTTCTAATGTTCCCAAATGAAATGTTGAAAACATTTTCGAAATACCTGAATTCTGTAACTTTCCTGGAGCAATTCTGTTTCCATAATGCTTTTGAAAATCATCTGCCTTATCATAGTCATTGTTTGTATCAAGAAGGAAATCACCAACATAAACAAGCTTCCCGGGAACGACTTTAAATTTCGTTTTTTCCACTACACTTTTTGGAAATATCACTGTATGAGTTATTTTTCCACCACCACTTCCTCCGGAAGTAGTAGTTACTGTCATATTCCCTGAACGTGTAGTGGTGGATGTGCCCGGGGTACTAGCCTGTTCAACTTCATAATTTGCGGCAACGATTACATATTCTCCCGGCTTTGCGTTCAACCAATAGTTTCGCCCACGGTTAGACCAATTACCATTCATGATTTCATCCTGGCTTAACAGCGCGCCCTTTCCGTTCGCCTTAGTTATAAATATGGTTGAAGCAGAATTTCC
>JAIOQL010000078.1 GCA_021413405.1 Leptospira sp. | reverse complement strand
CTCTGATAATTATTATTTATTATAATCTTAGGCAAGATCTGACATTCCTATAATTACCAGGATATCGGAAATTTGCTAAACATAAACTACTTTTTAGAAACATTGACCGAAACTGGAAGATAGGCAATGCCATCGAATTTTGGAACATTAACCCTTTCCAATTCAAAATTCAGAACTGAATCTTCCCAAAGATAGCAGTTCAATGAGTGATTATCACCTTCGTGGAGTGATATACCAAGAGTATATTTTCCAAACGAAAGATTCAATGGAAAACGAAAAGTGGCCTCAACTTCAGAACCGGTCACAACTTCTTTTATCTCCTGACCCAAATGGAATGAGTTACTGCCAAAAACACGGACCCCCCTCGAATCATCGATGTGAAATCCGATTGTCAGATCGGGGATATTTTTTTTGGCCTTCGCTTTAATTTTTAGAAAAATTTCGGAAGCTACCGGAAGGACCGGAGGATTTTGCATTCCATTATAATTCATAGTGACCGAAAAATCCTCAATGAAAGCATTATCAAGAAAGGGCTTATTTCCGGATGCCTCTCCGAACGAATTCTCAGCAATCACTCTCATATAGTTACTGAGCGCCAATGAAGGTTCACCATCAAACAAAACCTTTCCGCGTTCAATTACAAGAATCCTTGTGCTGACAACTTTCAAAAGATTCAGGTCATGACTTACAATGATCGTAGCAGTTCCGGCCTTCCTAAATTCCTCAAAACGGTTCAGACACTTTTGCTGAAAACTTGCATCTCCAACAGCAAGAGCTTCGTCTACAAGAAGAACATCGGGTCTCCTCGCTGTTGCAAGCGCGAAACCGAGGCGCATGATCATCCCGCTGGAATAATTTTTCAGTGGAACCCGGGTGAAATCTGTCAAAGAAGCAAAACTAAACACCTCTTTCATGATTGCACCGATTTCACGTGGAGAATACCCCCAGATAAGACCGTTGTAATATACATTTTCTTCCCCGGACAACTCCGGATTAAAGC
>JAIOQL010000077.1 GCA_021413405.1 Leptospira sp. | reverse complement strand
ATCTCAGGAAAATTGTTGCAATGAGCTCAAAAAGAGTAGAATTTGTTCCACATCCTTGGCATGGACTTTCACCGGGTAAAAATGCGCCTTCCATAGTAGACGCATTCATCGAACTCACGCCCACTGACACTGTAAAATATGAAATTGATAAAAGTTCTGGGTACATCCGGCTTGACAGACCACAAAAATATTCCAACCGTTCCCCGACTCTTTATGGATTCATTCCGGCAACCTATTGCGGCGATGAAATCGCAGCTCATTGTATGCAGCGTTCCGGTAAATCAGGAATCATCGGAGATGGAGATCCCCTGGATATTTGTGTCCTGTCGTCATATCCGATCAACCACGGAAATATTATCCTGAGCGTTATACCGATCGGCGGACTTCGTATGATCGATAACAAGGAAGCTGATGACAAGATTATCGCTGTGCTCAAGGAGGACGTAATTTTCGGACGGATGAAGGATATTTCCGATTGTCCGGTGGAGCTCGTGAATAAATTAAAGCATTATTTCCTGACATATAAAATGAACCCTGATGACGATTCTTCGGTCGTAGAGATAGCGGAAGTTTATGGAGGAGAGGAAGCAAGGAAGGTCATAGAACTTTCTCTCGCAGACTACCGAAAAAAATTCGTAGGATAGGAAGATATGGTTTCTGTGTCAACTGCATTATTTTTATTTTTCTTTCTTGAGGTTTTTAATACGTTAGGCGCCGAAGAGAAAGAATCTGCGGAAAGCCGGAACGAATCGGCCATAGAAGACGCTATCGCAAAGTGGGATCTTTCGCAGATAGAAGAGTATGCTACCCGGAACAATCCGCTCTATCTTGCAGAAAAACAAAATGTTAACGCGGCAAGAGGTGACCTCATTACTGCAAGTCTCTACAGGAATCCGATGCTCGTTTTCCAGGAACAGTTTGTTCCTGCCGGTGGATCTCCAACAACAAATATTTTTGGAAGTCAGGTTTCCAGTGGAGGCGCACCGGAAATTGCTCCCGGTTTTACCCAGGATATCGATATCAATGGAATTGTTTCCCAGCGGGTACGCGTGAGTAAGCATGCATTTCAGGTACAGATAGCAAACTTCTCTGATTTTGACCGGCTATTCCGTCTCCGTCTCAGGCAAAATTACTGGTCCTATCTTTATATAAAGGAACTCCTGGATTTCCAGAAGGAGTTTTATGAAAATTATAAAGATCTTCTGGAGCTAAACCGGTTCCGCGCAGAAAAGGGAGATATCTCTCCTCTGGAACTGGACAGGCTGGAGCTCGAGAGGGTGAGGATTGAAAAAGACTATCGCGACGCTGAGATTCTCCGTGCACAGATAGCGAAAAATATTCGCGTTCTGATCGGAGTGCCGCCCCAGAGTAAAATTCTGGATCTGAAAGGGAGGCTTGATTTTTTTTCTACAGCAGAATTGAAAATTGACCTTGAAGAGTTTGACATTGAGGACAGGGCAGATCTTGCTGCTTTGAAATCCAGGATGATGCAAAGTCAGCTCAATATTGAGCTTAAGAGAAGGGAAAACAAGTCTTACCTCAATCTGGGAGGCGAGGTCCGGAAAAAAGGAAATGAAAGCTATTTCGGAATTTTTGCAACCATCCCTCTCAGGATCTTTGACAGGGGACAGGGAGAAATCCTGAAAGCAGAAGAACTTCATAAAAAAAGTGTTCTTGAGGTTGAAGCGAAAAGGAGAGAAATTTTAGCAGAGGTGAATGCTGCAAAGAGAGAATTGAAATCCCGGGAAGAATTGCTTCTCAGTTACCGGGCAACAAAACTTCTTGATAAAAATAAAAGTGTCAAGGAAAAATCGACCCTTGCCTTTATCCGTGGAGCATCGAATCTGGTTACATTCCTGGAAGCCGACAGAAACTATTTCAACCTTCTAAAAGGATATTATGAATTAATATATCTGTACTACAATGCCATCGAGTCTTACCGGGCATCGGTTGGCAGACTCGGCACAAATATTGCAGAAGATTCTACCATAAAGTAACGCATGAATAAAATAAAAAAACTGAACTGGAAGCTTCTCGCTATAATTCTGATAATCCCTTCTCTCGGGATTTATTTCTATAGGCGCGAAAAACCTAAAAAAGGAAATGAGACCGCACTAGAACAGCATTCTGCAAAGAAAATGAGTCTCCCCGCAGAAGTATTAAAAAAACATCCACTTACATTTGTACGACTCATAGAGCGGGGTGTCTATGAGGAAATTACACTTCCGGGGACTGTTTCCTATGATCTTGAAAATATGGCAAAGGTCGGATCAAGGGCATCAGGGAGAATAAATGATGTAATGGTAAAAGAGGGGGATTCGGTGGGAAAGGGGAGTCCTCTTGCCAGTATTTCTTCACTTGAACTCGGAAGTGTTGAGGCAAGTTACCTGAAATCAAAAGCGAGGCTGGAAGCGGTCAAGCTTCAAGCGGACCGTGCGCAGGAACTTTATGAAAAGCGCATAACGTCTGCAAAAGAATTTGAAATAGCTATGATGGATTTCAAGACCGTAAAAACGGAAGTGGACACTTCGCGTATAGCATTAGAGAATTTTGGTCTATCAAAGCTTGAAATCAAAGACCTTGAAGTTGGGAAATATAATTCACAGAATCTTATTTTGAGAAGTCCGATCAGAGGTACTGTCACGGAAAGAAAAGCCGTTCTGGGTCAGGCTGTTTCCACAAAAGAGAATCTTTTTACAATCGCGAATTTACACCGTCTCTGGATAATGCTGGATGTTTATGAAAAGGATCTCCGTTCGATAGAAATCGGAGCCGAAGCAACTGTTGATACACTAGGCGTTAAGTCGGAGACATTGAAAGCGCGGGTTGCTCATGTTGGTGAAATCATTGATCCGGTTAAAAAGACAGCACCAATCCGTCTCGAAGTGAATAATACCCGGCACAAACTGAAACCAGGTCAAACGATCACTGCTAAGGTACAAGGACTCATCTCTGAAAGTAAGTCGCATAGGATAATGGTTTTGCCTGGAAATGCAGTTCATCGGATTGAAGGAAAGCCGGTTGTATTCATCGCGAATCAGGATGGTACATTTGAGGCAAGGGAAGTTGCGACCGGTCAATCGATTGAGGATGACATAGAAATCAAATCGGGAGTGACTTCTGAATCAAATATTGTTAGCGAAGGTTCCTTTCTGCTGAAAAGCGAATATCTGAAATAATGATCGAAAAACTAATAGAATTCTCCATTCAAAAAAGAATAGCAGTTCTAATTGCGACTGGAGTTCTCACTCTGATCGGTCTTTACAATGCCGCCTATCTTTCTGTTGATGCGGTACCCGATGTTACTAACGTCCAGGTTTCAGCAGTGACTTCTTCACCGGGACTTTCACCGACTGAAGTTGAACAGTTCATAACATACCCGATCGAAATTGCATTAACAGGGATACCGGATGTGACGGAAATCCGTTCTATATCCAGGACTGGAGTCAGTAGCGTGACAGTGATATTCAAAGACTCTGTAAATATCTGGTTTGCAAGGCAACTTGTGAATGAACGTTTAAAAAATGCGGAAGCCGATATCCCACCGGGATATGGAAAGCCGGAACTTTCACCGGTTGCAACGGGTCTCGGAGATATTTACGAATTTGTACTGACTTCTGACAGGCATACACCGATGGAACTCCGTACTTATATGGACTGGGAACTTGGAAAGAAACTCAAAGCGTTGCCCGGTGTCATTGATATAAATACGATAGGCGGCGAGGTGAAACAATACCAGATATTGATTGATCCAAGAAGGCTTGCTGCCCACAATCTCAACCTTTCAATAATTCTCAGCCGTCTCAAAAACGCCAATGCAAATGTGGGCGGTGGCTACATCATGAAGGGAAATGAACAACTGGTGATCCGGGGAGAAGGACAGTTCAAGAGTACGGAAGAACTTTCCCGAACTGCTATACGAACAGGAAAAGATGGCATCCCGCTTCTTCTTGGTCAGGTTGCACAAGTCCAGATAGGTCCTGCTATCCGGTTTGGATTGGCGACAAAAAAAGATAAAGGTGAGGTTGTAGCTGCAACGGTAATGATGCTCATCGGAGAAAATTCCCGCGAAATTGTGAAGATTGTAAAAAAGAGGATAGAAGAACTCAAAAAGAATCTTCCGGAAGGAATGAAAATTGAACCTTTCTATGACCGTTCTGAGTTCATCAATCGCGCACTTCAGACTGTTTTTACGAATCTTACAGAGGGCGCCCTTCTTGTTTTCATAGTTCTCGTCATCGCTCTCGGTACTGTCAAAGGTGGTGCGTTAGTCGCTATCGCTATTCCTGTTTCGATGCTTGTCGCGGTTATTTTTATGCGTCAGCTCGGTGTGATAGGAAATCTAATGAGTCTTGGAGCTATTGATTTTGGGCTGCTCGTGGACGGGCCAATCGTACTTCTTGAATCAATTCTTGCGGCATTCTATGCAAAGAAGGCTTTGTTTGATACCACCCCCGAGGGAGATCGGACGGAACTGACACAAAGCATTATTATAACCAGTTGTACGCGAGTTGCCAGGGCAGCAACTTTTTCTGTAGCTATCATTATGCTTGTGTATCTGCCACTTATGGTTCTTGAGGGGGTTGAGGGAAGGATGTTCCGTCCAATGGCGGTTACCGTATCCCTTGCTCTTGCGAGTGCATTGCTTTTTTCTCTGACTACCTTCCCGGCGGCGGTTTCACTTCTTTTCAAAGAACCGGCATTTCACCACAGCCATTATTGGGATACAATTGAAGAGAAGTATAAGAAATTTTTGAACTGGGGAATGGAAAGAAAGAAGCATGTTGTTCTTGGATCTATCGCACTTTTTGTTTTTTCTCTAATTATCGGGTATAGCCTCGGAGCAGAATTTCTACCCAGGATTGACGAAGGAGAGTTTGATGTGGACGTTAGGCGCCTTCCTTCAACATCCATAAACCATTCACGCGATCTGAATATGGAAATTGAGAAAGTCCTTTCCACTTTTCCGGAAGTGTTAAGCGCAGTTTCTAAAGTTGGCCGTGGGGAATCTGCCGCGGAACCCATAGGAACAGATGAGGGCAGCATTATGGTGAAGTTAAAGGATAAGAAAGATTGGAAGACCGCAGATAACAGGGAAGATCTGATGAGTGCAATGAAAGATAAAATTCTTGCGAATGTTCCTTCCAGTTACATCAGTATGTCCCAGCCAATTGAAAACCGGGTGAATTCTCTGATCTCTGGCTCTAAGGCTGATGTCGTAATAAAAATTTATGGCGATGATCTTGCAAAACTGAAAAGTCTTGGCGAGGAATTTGCGGAAGTCCTCAAACAGATAAAAGGAACGGGAGATCTTCGTGTGCAAAGAGTTCTTGGCCTTCCGATTCTTGAGATAAAAGCTAATCGAGAAAAAATGGCGCGGTACGGAGTAACTGCTGCAGAAATACTGGATACTGTTGAAACCATGCGGGTCGGTGCCGGAGTTGGCAAGGTTTTCGAAGGTCTTAGAAGATTTGACCTTGTTGTCAGACTCGATGTGGATGTGTCAGATCTCGACATCGTCGAAAATATTCCGGTTATGACCTCGACCGGGATCACGGTTCCTCTTAGCCTCGTTGCAGATATTCAAAAAGTGGAAGGTCCGGCTTCAATCACAAGGGAGGCTCTGAAAAGAAGACTCTTTGTCGAAGTGAATATCCGTGGCAGAGATCTCGTTGGATATATTTCAGAAGCCCAGTCAAAAACGAAATCAATTACAGATAACTTGCCGGAAGGGTACGAAGTCGATTGGGGCGGTCAGTTTGAAAACTTCACGAGAGCCAAGAACAGGTTGGCAATGGTGGTTCCTTTTGCTCTCATAATTATTTTTGGAATGCTTATTGCCGCTTTCGGGAATGTATTTTATGCGTTAGGCGTCTTTCTGGTAGTGCCCCTCGCAGTTTCAGGTGGAATTATCAGTCTTGTAATCCGCGGACTTCCTTTCAGTATCCCGGCGGGAGTCGGTTTCATAGCTGTCAGCGGGATTGCTGTTCTAAATGGTGTGGTTTATGCATTCGCATTGAAAGAGGAATTGGAAGAGGGAAAGCATCTCAGTTCAGCAGTTTTTGACGCTGCCCTGAGTTCGAACAGACCTGTTATTACAACTTCTGTGATTGCTGCCGTTGGTTTCATCCCGATGGCAATTTCCACTGCGGCGGGGGCCGAGGTTCAGAGACCTCTCGCGACAGTTGTTATTGGCGGTGTGCTCATCGCTACAGTTCTTTCAAGACTCCTGTTACCGATCATAATGGAATTCCTGTTCAAGAAATTTCATGTAGTAGCTGAAATGAAAATTCACAAAAGACGTGCTGAGGATATCAAACGAGAAACAGTCATACGTGAAGCGGATCAAATGGTGGAATTACTCGAGAAGTCTACAAAAAAACGAAAAAAATTCGGAAAGAAAAGTGATTGAAGGTTGGGCACAAAAAGGAAGTCCGTTAGAACACTTTTGATCTGAACTCTTCGAGAATTTCTTCACTACCGCAAATCATCAGTTCAATTTGATCTTTATCAAGATCATACATAACCGGAGTTTTCAGGAGATCGGTGAACTCATCACCAGAGATTTTTTTTTCGTCAAAACTTTCTTTCAGAAAATTATACCACGCAGACAGTATGATTTTCATGTGGGGGAGTTCCTTTACGGAAATCGTAATGATTTTGTCCGGGCTCATTGAATCTTTTACACTGAAGAAAAAATTCCCGGTGTCAAATAGAAAATCTACATATTGCGGAAAAATACACAACCAGGCTCGCCACATAAAAATTAGGGCTTTTAGATGCTAAAGCCGCAAGCACTATCGCGTTGCTTCCGGGATCATTTGTCTGGCCCAGAGCGCTGACCGTTCCATCATTTTTATAATAAAATGGAATGGAGTCACCATTGAGAGATCCGGAAAAAGACGGAACGCTAGTATAATTCATGGCAGCACCCAATTGAAGGATTATT
>JAIOQL010000138.1 GCA_021413405.1 Leptospira sp. | reverse complement strand
TAACTTATGGGTAACGAGTAGCCGATAAGGGCGGGGCTCTACACTAAAAAGTAAGATTTTCTAACCCGGATTCGCGTTGTATTTCTCCTTGACAATACTTTTGAAATTGGATAAAATATGAATCCGGTTTGAAAAATTATCTGCCTCCATTTCCAATCTACATATTTATTTTTAGAAGAAGCAGCTTCCTGAATTTCTTTTTCATGGTTACCCTTTTTTGCTTTCAGTCCTGCTCGGCGATTTTCTGGCGAAACGGCTCACAGGTTTATGATCCATCTTATTCTGAAACCGGCGAGTCTTCTGCAGTTTTGAATATTCAGTATGAGGAAAAGAATACCTGGAATCCGCTGGATGGAACCACTATCAAAAGAAACTACCATTCCCAAATTCTCCTTTTTAAAAACGAAAAAGAGCGTTCACAGAATAAACCTTTGAAAGTCATTAGTCTCAATTCATGGATACTTCCAGATTCTGTCTATTTCCATGAAAAAAATTCATATTTGTTTTTTATCAGGGGAACGGATGATAATTTTGGAACAAATCCCCGTAAATCTTATCTGTACAGAATTTCGGATGAAAAAGAGTTCCTGAATCATGGAGAGGGTGATGCGACCCTTGCCATTCCATCTCCCGATGGCGGCAAAATTGCAATTATTCTGTCCTATCCGAAAGATCCCGAAACTTTTTCTTACAAACTACTCGTCCGGGAGGCAGTTGATCAGGAGAAAACAGATCCGGTTCGCATTTCCTTTTGGCCGGACAATCCGGGATACGTCATGACCTGGGATACCGATTCAGGAAATCTTTTTATTCGCCAGGACAGGATTGTGCTGGTGAAAGGATCAGACAAAAATCAGGCAATTGTTCCGACAAAAACATTTCCAAAATGTTTTTTGCCGGGAACTTCTTTCGGAGTTGGATTTTTAAGAGAAGGGAAAGTATCCTCCTGGGGGAAAAACAAAATCAGTTCCGTCGAAAACATCTCAGATTGCCGGATTTAAGGCTGGATGGATGTCCGGAAAAATTTTTTGACTAAATTTAAAAATATGAGTGACAAAAATAATATAATTATGTCACTTAAAAAAATCGGGGGGAAACCGTACGCATGGGAGAAGGTTCACTTTCACAAGAGGAGATAGACGCACTTTTACAGGGTGCCGATGACAGCCCGTTTGATTCGGGCGGTGGATCTATGCCTTCCGGGGGAAGTGCTGGAGATGGGATGTCTCCTGTCGATCGGGATATCATTGCCGATATTATCGGATCAGCCTTTGGGATGGCGGGCAATACCCTTGGGACAATTCTGTCCAAAAATGTCCGCATAACTAATGCCACTTCGGAATCGAGATCCCTGGCTGAAATCCGGACAGAAGTAGGGACAAGTTCCGTCTGTATCTTTTCAAATTTAAGTGGAGCCCTCAGTGGCAGAGTTTCTTTTGTAATGTCGATGGAAAACGCATCCAAGATCATCAACGTGATGATGGGCGGGATGTCCACGGGTGAAATGGATATGGCGCAGGTGCAAACCCTGAAAGATAGTCTGTCACCAATTATAGGGACGGTTACTGCGCAAATCGGTTTAAAGCTGGGGGGTGGCCTGAACGGATCCCCGGCAGAAGTAGTGTCTGTGAAAACGGCAAATGATCTGATGCTCCCGGAAGGGACATCTTTTGTAAAAACCACTCTAAATCTTGGAATCGAGGGAATTTCTTCCTTTAAGGTCTACTACATACTGTCTCTTGCAACCGCAAATGATATTTTAACTCTTTCCAAACGAAGCTCACAGTCAAAGGGCGGTGGAGATTTGGGCGGAGGGATGAATGTTCAGGTCGGAGCACAAGGGCAGATGGGATCTGGAATAAACCAGATAGGCATCAAATCCGTTGCATTCCCGTCTCTTTCTACTGCGGGGACTCCGAGCGGACAGACAAATCTGAATCTGCTTATGGACGTCCAGATGTCTCTCACTGTTGAGCTCGGGCGAACAAAAATGTACATTAAAGATATTTTAGGCCTGGGTGAGGGATCGATCATAGAGCTGGATAAACTGGCCGGTGAACCGGTCGATTTATTGGTCAATGGAAAGCTCATTGCAAAGGGTGAAGTTGTTGTAATTGATGAAAATTTTGGAGTCCGCGTTACTGATATAGTCAGTCCCACTGACAGAATTAAAGCTGAAGGAAAATAAAAAATGAGGCGGCCGGTTTTTAATCATGCTAATCGCATAACGTACTTTTTCCTGTTTGCGGCCTGCCTTTTCTTTAGTAGTGCTGTTTTCTCTGAGTCCGAACGTGACTCGATGGATGAAGTTTTGCAAAAGGAACTTGGCACTTCAACGGATGCTAAGTCTCCGCCTAATGTATCAAAAAAAGAGGGCACCGAAAAAACGGTAGTTAATCCCGTTGAGGAAAGATACAGACCCAAGGAGGAAGATTGGAATACTGACTTTTCTGTTATACTATGTTCTGAAATATGTTTCTAAAAACCGGGATGCGCATTTTCCGGTCAAGGGTGCGATGAGGGTGCTTTCTAGTATGCCGATTGCTCCCGGCAAACAGATCCAGATACTTGATGTTTCCGGATTATTGTTTGTAGTAGGTGTGAGTGATAATTCAGTCAATCTCATAACCGAAATCACATCTGTTGATATAAAAGAAAAGATCTTTCAGAGCAAAGACACTACCCATACTCCGGAAGATAATTTTATTGTAAATCTGGTTTCTCAAATCAAGAACATCCATTTTAAATTTCCAACAGGTGATAAACCTTCTTCTCACCCGGCGGAGGCTGAAGAAGAAATGATCGAAGAAATAAAAAGGCGACAGGTGGAACGGCTGAAATCCATACAAAAGAACCGTGCAAAGCTTCGTTCCGATTCACCTTCGAACCCGGACATCAGTCTTTTCGGGGAAGTCTGATGGAATCGATAGTTCAGGAATTATTTTTATCAATGCGACATAAAATTGTTATGTTCTCTAAAAATCCGGCGAGCATCAGATTTGCAAAGTACTCATTAGGGCTGATCCTATTGCTTTGTGCGTTAGGCGGAAGCGACATTTATGCGCAGGCGACCGGATCAAGAATTCCTATCCCGAATCTGAATTTTAACATCAACGAAGCAAAAAACCCCGCGTGAAACAAGTTTGTCTCTCATGATCCTTTTCATGGTAACAATCCTTTCCCTTGCACCTGCAATTGTGATGTCTGTGACTTCATTTACCAAAATCGTTATTGTTCTCGACTTTGTGAGGCGTGCACTTTCTATTCAGAATCTTCCGCCGAACCAGGTGATGATGGGCCTGGCTCTATTCATGACTTTTTTTATAATGGCCCCGACACTCGGGGAGATCAATCAAAAAGCACTTACTCCGTATATGGACGGTAAGATAAATACGAATGTCTTTTTTGAAAAATCCATGGTGCCCCTGCGGGAATTTATGATGAGGCAGATCGGCCGGTCCGGAACCAAAGACGTAGCATTGTTTTTGAAGCTGGGGAAAGTCAAGGACGTGAAATCATTTGACGATGTTCCTTCTTATGTTCTGATTCCTGCGTTTATGCTTTCTGAATTAAAAAAAGCATTCATAATCGGAATTTATCTTTTCATTCCGTTTATTGTCATCGATCTCGTGGTTGCATCAGCTTTGCTATCAATGGGTCTTATGATGTTACCTCCCGTTATGATAAGTCTTCCGTTTAAACTGATTTTATTTGTACTCATCGACGGCTGGAATCTTCTGGTTTATGAACTTGTAAGGAGTTACAAATGACAGAATTGGATGTAGTCACACTGATCAGAGATTCACTGTTCATCACTATGAAAATTTCGGCACCAATCCTTTTTACTGCGCTTATTGTGGGGTTTGTTGTTGGTGTATTGCAAACTACAACGTCCATACAGGAACCTACAATTGCATTTGTTCCGAAAATAATCGCGATTTTTGTTGTGATCGTAATTTTTGCATCCTGGATGGTTCGCAGCATGACTGATTATACCCGGAACTTGTTTATGATGATTGAGAAAATATGATAGAACCGTTTGTCTACAATTTTCAAACCTTTCTTCTTATCCTTGCAAGGATAATCGGTTTATTCAGTGTAGCTCCTTTCTTCTCTTCTGAATCAATTTCCTTCTCAATGAGAATGATTATTTCATTTCTGACTGCACTGATTCTGTTTCCGGTCACTGCGGGGTATCTTCCACCGGTACCCGGAAATATGACAAACTACGCCTTACTTGTTTTTTCCGAGATCATCATAGGAGTCCTGATGGGATTTCTGATCAGCATAATTTTTGCTGCATTCCAGGTAGCCGGGGAATTTTTCAGTGTACAGATTGGATTTGGATATGCTGAGATACTGGATCCAATCAGCCAATCCTCGCTTCCTGTCATCAGTACCCTGAAAAATCTGATGGGCCTGTTGCTTTTTCTTATCGTCGGGGCCCACCGGATTGTATTTGAAAGTCTGGCATTCTCCTTTGAAAAAATAAGGATCATCAGTTTCACAAGCGAAGTCAACAATGGACTCGTTAAAACATTTCAGTATGCGATAGGCGCAATGTTTTTAGTCGCATTTAAAATCGCTCTTCCGGTTCTTGGAATTATTTTTCTGGTAACAGTGGCCGAAGCACTGATGGGGAAGGCGGCACCGCAGTTGAATATCCTTCAGCTCAGTTTCCCGATAAAGGTCCTGATCGGACTTCTTGTTATAATCGCAGCTCTTCCTTTTATTGAAAAGCAAATGATCCAGAGCTTTGATGTTTCATTTGACAGGCTGAATACTATGTTAAGCGAGTGGCCCGGTCAGAATCAAAAAGTGGAGGTCAGTAACCAGTGACCAGACTTTTCCTGACCAAAGAAATTCTGCGATTTGATTTTTTCCCTCCAAAATCAGATTATCTGATAGATCTTCAGCTTTTTGCGGCAGAGGATGAAGGCAGAACAGAGGAAGCCAGTGAAAGAAGAAGGCGTGAAGAAAGAGAGAAGGGGAATGTCCCCAAGTCGAATGAAATTCCTGCCGCACTGGTTCTTCTTTCAGGCGATATTATTATTTTCATTCTTGGAAAATATTTTTTGCATCGTTCCTCTCTTCTCTTAACCAAATATTTTCAGGGCATAGCAAACAATACTGAATTTACGAATGAATCAGTTACTGCAATCACCCGGTCTGCGGGCGAGGATATATTTTATCTTCTGGTTCCGATTTTAGGGATTACTTTCGTGATGGCAATTATTGGAAACATAGTGCAGGTCGGATTCCTTTTTGCACCACGGGCACTCGGTTTTAATTTTTCGCGGGTTCAGCCAAATTTCAAGAAAGTCCTTCCGACAAGACAAACTCTCGTGAATCTCATGAAGTCACTCGCAAAAGTGGCAGTTATCGGCTGGATTTCTTATTTGATCATATCCGCAGATTTTCTCCCGGTTCTTTTGACGGGAGAAATGGGGCTTCTCGAAGCAGTCCGGCTGGTTACCTACTCTGCAGTAAAAATTTTTATTGTAGTCGGGATAGTATTATTTGCGATCAGCATAGCAGATTTTTATTACAATAAATTTGAATATGAAGAGTCATTGAAAATGACTCCTTCAGAAGCGAAGCAGGAACTCCGCGAACAGGAAGGGGATAAAACACTTCTTGGACGCAGGAGGCAGATGGTCCGGGAATTTATCCGGAGAGGCATGCTTCAGAAAGTTCCAAAAGCGGATGTTGTAATAACAAATCCGACTCATTTTGCCGTTGCATTACAGTTTGACCGGAAAATTCACGATACTCCTGTAGTTATTGCTAAAGGCATGGACACATTTGCTCTGACAATCAAGAGTCTCGCAAAAAAACATAATGTTCCTATAATTGAAAACAAATCTCTTGCGCGATTATTGTATGAAGAAGCAGAAGAAGGGATGCCGATCCCCGGGAAATTCTTTGAAGCTATCGCAAGAATTATTTCAAGGCTTGAAAAATATAAACGGGAATTTGCCGCGTGAACGATAAGAAATGGTACAAGCAGTCCGATATCATCATGGGCGTTGGAGTCCTTGGAATTGTAGCAATGTTAATTGTTCCCCTGCCAGGTTTCATACTCGATGTTCTAATTGTGGTCAGCCTTGCAATGGGGCTAATCATTCTGATGACTTCTCTTTCTGTTCGTGAGCCATCAGAATTTTCTATTTTTCCGAATCTTCTGCTGATCACGACTCTTTATAGATTGGCGCTTAACGTATCAACAACGAGGCAGATTTTGTCACAGGGGCCGGGAATCAATAGCTACGTGATTGAGGCTTTCGGTACATTTGTTGTCGGGGGTGGAAGCGGACTTGGAAAATACGTGGTTGGTTTTATAATCTTTTTGATTCTGACTATCGTACAAATCATTGTCATCACCAAAGGTGCCACAAGGATATCAGAGGTTGCTGCACGTTTTACTTTGGATGCATTGCCGGGAAAACAAATGGCGATTGATACTGAATTGTCAAGCGGGAATATAAACGAAGAGGAAGCAAAGGCGAGACGTAAGAAAATACAGAGAGAAGTGGACTTCTATGGGTCCATGGACGGTGCGAGTAAATTTGTGCAGGGAGATGTCAGAGCGGGATTGATTATTACTGCGATAAATCTAATTGGCGGAATAATCATTGGAGTGAGCATCCGCGGAGAAAGTTTTATTTTTGCTATTGAGACATACGGCAAGCTTACGATCGGGGATGGTCTCGTTACTCAATTGCCCGGACTTCTTGCTACCACTGCTACTGGTATGATAGTTACGCGGGCAGGATCTGATTCGGATCTCGCAGGGGATTTCAAAAGCCAGTTGTTCAGCAACCCGAGGACTTTGTATGTAGTTGCGGCGAGTCTTGGTCTGGCTGCACTCATCCCGGGACTTCCGCATTTTTCTCTGATAAGTTTTTCTTCCGGGTTGGCCTATCTTGGATTTGTGATTGACCGGAATGCAAAAGAAACAATAGCAAAAATCGAGAAAAAAGAAACGGAAACAAAGAGCCAGTCAAAACCTGATTATTATAAAGAACTCCGGACTGACCCTATTGAAGTCGAGCTTGGATTAAATCTAATTCCACTTGTGGATTCAAACCAGGGAGGGGTTCTTTTGGATCAGATCGCAAATCTGAGGAAAAGGTTCGCAATTGATATCGGCCTCGTCATTCCGGCGGTTCGCATTCTGGATAACCTGGAACTGGATCCGGATACCTATGCGATCAAGATCAACGGAGTTGTGGTCGGGGAAAGTAAAATCAAATCTGATAAACTCATGGCTCTTGATAATACGAATAAAGTCAAAGAACCTATCGCAGGCGAAGAATTTATAGAACCCACCTTTGGCATCAAAGCGCGCTGGATTGATCCCGGTGACAAAGATGAAGCTCAGAATATGGG
>JAIOQL010000076.1 GCA_021413405.1 Leptospira sp. | reverse complement strand
CTCGCCCTTGCTCTCGGGTATCTCTCTACAGTAATTATTTTATCGTTACACCCATTGTTGTGGCCTGAAGTCGGAACCCGTCCGAAACGTATGAGCATACTGACGCAAACGGCGCATATCGCATTCATCCAGGCAGGAATAATGGAAGAGACGTTTAAAATTATTTTTATTCTACTGCTTTCATTTGCGTTCGCCTTCAGCTGGAAAAAATTTCAATTTCAGAAAGACGTAGTACTTATTGCAGGATTTGTTGCACTTGGGTTTTCTTTGTTTGAAAATTTTCAATATATAAATAAACAGTCTCCGAACGCCCGATTGGAAATTTTCATTGGAAGAACGATTCATTCCTCCAATATTCATCTGCTAATTAATCTTTGCTTCGGACTGTTTCTTCTCAAAAGTAACGGAAAAGGAATCAAGGAAAGAATCATATTAATTTCATACGGATTTTTTCTTGCGATCGCTCAGCATGGCGTAGTGGATTTTTTTCTTCTACCGTCTTCGCGGTTTGGTACCTGGCTCGCTACCGCACTTTTTGTGGGCATCTGGGTTTGGGTGGTGAGGGATATGAGAAAATATGTCTATGAAATCAATCCAAAGAAACTGTCAAATTTTCCATAGCCATCCGTTCGGAAACAGTTTCACACTCTTCGAAACTTCCTTCATAGCAGATTGATTTACCTTTATTGTGAGCTTCAAGTGCGATTCTCTTTGCTTCGCGTTTGTTTTTAAAGCAAATTCTCATAATGCAATCTTCTACATGATCGAATGAATTTTTTTCGTAATTAAAGAGAACCACTTTTCTGCCATATATATCATTGCCTGAAAATTTTTTGAGTGCTTCTGTAATTTCTTGTATAATATTTGGAGGCATTACCTAGATTCTAAATACGGTGGCAAAAATACAAATTTGTTTTTATGAGTCCGGAAAAATGCAATGAATTACATCGAATTGAAAGTTAATCTACCGAAATCTGTTAACGATCTGTTTATGGAGCTTCTTGGAACCTTAAAAGTTGAGGGATATTATGAAATTCTTTTTGATTCTTCGCGACCAAAGAAAACGAATGAGATTCTCCGGGATGATACAAACATAAGCGTTTATCTGAACGAAACCGATGTGCTTTCTGAACTAAATATTCTCATTTTCCTGAAATCTTATGCGGGAGAAAACTATTTTCTCGAGAAAAGGAATATTGAAACGAAGGACTATGAGGAATCATACAAAGAATTTTATAAGCCATTTATGATAGGTGAAACTCTTCTCCTGATTCCATCCTGGGAAAAGAAATCGAATGAACCGGAGAATGACTCCTTGAAATCAGGAGTCAAGCCATTGTATTTAAATCCTGGGCTTGCGTTTGGAACGGGGCATCATGAAACGACGAAGCTTATGATCCGGCGACTGGAAAAAATCATTCAAAAAGGAGATAGTATTCTGGATGTTGGAACAGGCTCTGGAATTCTCGCAATTGCCTCTGCATTGTCAGGCGCCGGAAAGGTTACTGCTCTGGATATAGACCTGAATTCAGTGAGATCTGCAGAATCAAACTGGAAGGATAATGATAATATTTCGGTGGTTGATTTTAAACTTTTCGAAGGAGGGTTCGATCACCCGGCGGTTTTAATTGAAGCATATGATCTTTTCTTGGCCAATATTACTTTTGCAGTTATTTCCAATAATATAAAAGAGATTGCGAAGATAAAAACTTCTCACTTCCTTTTTAGCGGAATTATTTCAGAAAAAAAAGACGCATCCTTCTCTTTATTTAAAGAGCATCTCGGGGGGAATCTGATTTACATTGAGGAACTGAATGATTGGCTGATTATAGAGTGGGGTAGATAATTTCTGATAATTTCACAAAAGAGAGGGCTGCAATTCGCGCAGATTCTGTTCATGATCAAGAAGCCTTTTCTTTCTCCAAATTCCTTCAGGATATCGCACCGTCTGGAAATCACTGCCTATGACCCGACTACCTGGAATAATTCTGATTGAGGATTCGAAGCAGGTCAGGATAGTCGTCCAGTCTATTTTGAATCCAGAATTCTATACTCGTATTTATCCCGGCTTTCAATTCTGGTGAATTTGTCTTCGCCTATTACTGAAGCCCCATACATTTTACAAAGCCCTTCAATCCTGGACGGAAGATTTACTGAGTCAGAAACAACAGTTCCTTCCATCCTTCTTTAATCGTTGCCGTTTCATAATGTGGAGGTGCCTTCGCTTGTCCGAACGCCGGGATCGTGAGCATGCAAAGAATCAGTAATCTGGCTGGTGTAGATAAATAGACGGCCATTACCCTAAATTTCGAACATTCCTGTGGACAACTTCACGTAAGGGGTTTCAAAATACCGATAAACATACGGTTTCATAATTAATTATCCCGCAAGATTCGATTTACCCGTAAAAGGAAAATACAAAGATGGCCTTAAAGGAAATATAATGAAAATTTTAAATATTATTCTATTCTATCTTGTTTACACAATCTTCTTTCAGGGGTGCGCAAGTAAAAATTCACCTACTGCAGGTCCTGCAGTTCAGGACAATTCTGATATCAGAACGATTGAGGTTGGATTAGTGAAGGAAGGCGATAAGAAGATTAAGGTACAGGCCCTTCTTGGAACACCAAGCGAAGAAACAAATACCCAGGATGGCTCAACGATGACATGGTGGTTTTTGCCAACCGACTACCAGAAAAATTCTTATAAAACATTGAAAGAAAAGCCTCAGAATCTGGAGGGCGTAAAATATATTAAACTGACTTTTGATGGTAAAGGGATTCTCAAGAAAAAAGAATTCGATATGTGAATTCGGTTAAATCATTAGTTGTCGAGGTCATCGTCGAGAATATCAAGCGTTGTGAAGCCGAGGATGAAATCCAAAAGCTCGGCGAAATTTACCCCAAGTCTGACACCTGCTCCGACAGCCGCATATACTTCGATTTGAAACAGGTATGAAGCCGGGTATCCATAAGGCTTGGGAATATCTTTTGGCAAGTAGGCCTTTATAGCAGGGTCACTATTTCCTTCGGCAAGATCCTCGGTTATTTTCCTTACTATTGCATCTCTCTTTCTCTTTTTTCTGTTACTAATAGGATCATTGAAGAAAGTCAGGTAACGAACTTTGTGACTTTTCAAATTATCTCTTGCACTCAATAAAACGGGAATCCCTTTTTCCAGTTCCGGAACATCGTTTGAGTCCGTTTTCAATTCACCCGAATAAAAACTCTCCCCACCTAAAATAGTAAACATTAATTGCTGTGAGTGGTATTTACCAATCCGTCCGCCTCTGAGTCCGATTCCTGATCCCCGATCCTTTTTTCCAGGCTCAGATTCGCCTCCCTGAAAAATCAAACCCGCGGAAACTGGACCCACTCGGACACCAGCCCCGACTCCAGGATATTCAATACCGATCGTAAAAACGTCCTGAAAATCTCTTCTTCTCTTGTTGAGATAGGATGCGCAATCTCCAAATAGAGCACAAAGTATAAAAACTAGTAAAATATTTTTCAAAAAATGGAACAAACTAAGTTGAAATTGTTTTTGACCTCTAAGGTTAGTCAAGCTGTATATAAAGACCGGAAATATAATCATGGAAAAACAAAAAAAAAGCAAAGAGGTAATTGCGCCAAAAGAGATCAACGAGACTGAATCAAGACAATTGACATTGTTTTTGAATCTTCTTAAAAGTAAAAATGGTATGCCATTCAGCAGAATAAAAGACCGGATGAAGGATTTTTATAACAATGATCAGACTGAATCAGATGAAAAGAAAATTCAGAGGGATATCCGGGAACTAAAAAAACTGGGATTCACTGTTAAGTTTTATAAAAGTCACCTGGAATATGGAGGAATTGATTCAAATGTATATAAACTGGAAATTCCAGATGAAAAGAAACGGCTCAGATTTGCTGAAGATGAGCTACGCGAATTATCTCTTCTGATTTTTCGAAATTTCAGAAGCACAAAATCACGCGATTTATTTACAACGGCCCAGAAAATCTTCTCCTCAGAATTCAAATTTTTTCCGGATTTAACTCAGGAGGATTCTGTTGAAAAGACCGATTCTTCCGTTGCAGACATCCTGAGCAGGGTCATTGAGTCGATACGAGGAAGAATTCCAGTTCGAATTGCCTACAGGAAGAATTCATATATATCTTTAGAAAACCGGGACATTGAACCGCACCAGATACTAAGAAAAGATCTTCGGGATTTTTATTTGATCGCCTATGATAGGGATAAAAAAGCTTACCGGAAATTTATTATTCCAAAAATCGAAACTGTTTCTGACCTCCCCGGAAATTTTATCCATACAAGAGTACCAACAGCAGATGATCTGAACTTCCATCCGCTAAATTTCAAATTGCATGATCCGGAAACATTGGAAATCATTTGTAATCCCAAATTAATGCACTTAATTTTAAATTTCATCACCCCACATCCTTTCGGATTAAAAGACAATCATCTTAGTATCACCACAACAAACCGCAATGCGTTATTCGATTTTGCGATAAAGGAACCACAGGTCATCCAATTTGTAAATTCTAAAAAATTTCTGGAAGGATTAAATGATCATAAATCGCAAATAAAGAATTACTACCTGTAAAAATCCATTGATCAAAAATTCGAACCACAAAGTATAGCAGAAAAAAGAACAATGTCAGATATAATAGTTCAAAAATATGGCGGGACTTCTGTCGGTAGCCCTGAGAAGATAAAAAACGTTGCAGCCCGCATCAAAACCTACCACGACAGGAAACTCCCGGTGGTTGTCGTTGTTTCGGCGATGGGGCACACTACAGATGAGCTCATCGAACTTGCAGAGAAGGTCAATCCTAATGCCAGCAAACGGGAAATGGATATGCTTCTTTCAACCGGTGAGCAGATTTCTGTTTCGTTATTGGCAATGGCACTGGAAGCAATCAATATACCTGCTCAATCTTTCACCGGATCGCAGGCAAAAATTTTCACAGATGGAAATTTTTCAAATGCGAAAATTTCAATGATCGACCGGTCAAGAATTGATGAATCACTGGGCAAGGGAAGAGTAGTCATCGTTGCCGGATTCCAGGGAATTGATAAGGATGAAAATATTACGACATTAGGACGGGGTGGCAGTGATACATCGGCTGTCGCAATTGCAGCAGCGCTCGGTGCAAAAGAGTGTGAAATATATACAGATGTAGATGGTGTTTACACGGCGGATCCAAACAAAGTACAGGGAGCGAAGAAACACAATCAGATAACCTACGAAGAAATGCTTGAGTTAGCAAGTCTCGGAGCGGGAGTTCTCCACTCACGAAGTGTAGAACTTGCAATGAATTACGGAGTAGTGATTCATGTTAGATCAAGTTTTAATCAGAATCCGGGTACATTAGTTTTGAGTGAGGAGAAGTTAATGGAAAAAATAAAAGTTAGTGGTGTTACTATTAAAAGTGAAGAGGCTAGAGTTACAATTCCTGATGTTCCCGATAAACCCGGAATAGCCGCTGATCTCTTCGGTAAACTTTCAAAATCGGATATTATTGTTGATGTAATTGTGCAATCGTCTCCGAGCCAGGGAAGAAATACCATTTCATTTACTATTCCAAGGAAAGCTGTAGGTGCGGCAAAATCGATTCTGGAAAAATTCGTTTCAGCTCATTCAACAGGAAAATTGGATATAGATGAACACATTGCCATTGTGTCAGCAGTGGGGGTTGGAATGAAATCCCATGTGGGTGTTGCGGCTGATATGTTCCAGGCTCTTGCAGATAAATCAATCAACATTGAAATGATCACTACAAGCGAGATTAAGATTTCTTGTGTTATCAAGGAAGACCAGGCAAAAATAGCTCTACAGGCCATTCATACTGCATTTGGATTGTAATTTTCGATTGATGTAAATATCCTGGGAGTCAAAATCTCCTTGTAATATAACCGCTGTTCCTTCTTTTTTATTTCAATTTGCAGAGTTTACTCTAAGCAAATAAAATCGCCATGGAAAAAAATTACTTCAGAAAGTTTTCAAAGCGCAAAAAGATCGTTTTGATTATTTCTGCGGTCTTTGCCTGTTCACTTATTCTATTATATTCCCCCTTTTTGCTTAATGAGGAACTATATAAAGACCTGATTCTCCGGACTATCCGGGAATCCATAGACTACAAATTAAAATTAGGATCATCGAAATTGAAGATATTCCCATTTCCCGGGATTAGTCTCATGAATCTGGAAGTTTATGACCCTCACAATGAATCAGAAATAATGGCAAGCGCGGGACAGGTTGATATTTCGATTTCATGGACAAGTATTATCCTGAAGAAAATCAGATTAAGTGATATTTCTGTTCAGGATGGTCATATAAAAATTATCAGAAATAAAGAGGGTAAGTTTAATATAGTAAAAACCGATCCCGGGAATAAGTCTTCACCTTCTTCTGACCTATTCCGGTCAAATTCAATAGCGATTGGGTCAGTTTCATTCTACAATTTCACAGTAGACTACCGGGATCTGAAAGACCGGTCGAGGAACAGAAATGTATATATATTGAGAATAGATTCTGATTTTTCAGGTGACCTAAGGTCAGGTAATATTAATTTCTACGGGAAAGTAGATGATGAGAAGGTTGAAGTCTACGCAAAAGTTGCGCGTGGGAAATCGGAAGGTTCGTATCTCGGGCTGATATTTAATGCCAAAGTTATTTTGGACAATCTTTCAGCGTCACTGTTGAAGGATTATTTCTATATTTTTCCAAATGCGAATTTTAGCGAATCAAAGCTGAAGGGAACGTTTTTTTTAAGCAAAGAAACCGATGACGGAATCAGGATAAAAGTAGAATCCATTCTATCAAAGTTTGCCTTTCGAGGTGGAAATTTTTTTCCCCCGCTTTCCCTCAACTCGGAATTTGAATACTATGTGAATCAGGATAAAATCAGTTTCTCTCAATTTTCTGTCGATTGGACCGGTATTGCGCGTGGTCGCGGCAAGGGAATTCTTGGATTCGGTAATGAAGGATATTTCAATACTTCTATCACTTCTGATTTTGTGACAGTCGATCCGGTTCTTTCGCTGATCAAATTATTTACTTTCAGAATTCCAGGAAGTAAACCGTCCGGAAAATTTAGATCTAATTATTCTCTCAATCTGCGCAATGTTCAATATCTTGGGTTTAAATTCAATCACTGTAATCTGGAAATGCAGGCTGTAGATACTGATTTCCATGTAAGCAAAGCTTCGATGAAGATTTTTGATGGGGAAATTCTTGCGACTGGAGATATGTCCTTCAGGGATATTCCTTTCTACAGGTTTGATGTCGCTGCGTCTTCGCTTCATGCAGATAAAATTATCGGCCACTACTCGGAAGAGAAATATATAACCGGTCTTCTTGAAGGGGCAGCTCAAATATCAACCAAAGGCAAAAATACTCAGGAACTCTTCCGGCATTTGTATTCCTCAGGCAATTTTCTTATCTATAATGGAGAGCTTCTCGGTTATGCAAATATTCTCAAACCAATTGCTCTTTTTGGGAAACTCGGAAATATTCTTGGCCCCAAAGGAAAGAGTACCGGATTTCAATACCTCAAATCTGAGTTTCGGGTCAAAAATGAAGAAGTAAATTTCAAGAAAATCAAAATGAACGGTGTTGGGATTGATATTGAAGGGCGTGGTACGATTGGTTTCAACAAAGAAATTGATATGAGATTTACGGTTGGTCTCGGAGGTCTTCTCGGAAAGGCAATAAAGATTCCTGTGATTTACTATGGAATTATGCCTGAAAATCTGGCCTATATCGATCCCATTTGGATCGGATCAGTTTATGCCGGTGCAATTCTCGGATTACCCGGCACTATTGTTGGAGGTCCGTTTGGTGGAGCTGCTGCCGGCTCAGTTGCTTCGGAGTATGTTCGTGATTTTTGGGATGGATTCACAGGGCTTTTTACAACGAAGAAAAGTGATAAAGAATGATTACCTTTTCGCGACATCAATATTCATATATTGGGTTTCATAGACCAGTTTTGCGAGGTCTCTAATGAAATCGCTTCGTTCTTCTCTTAACTTTTGCATAACTGGCATAAATCTTAAATCCTTCATATCGCCAATGGAAAGAATCAATGCCCCTTTCTGATCATTGGATAAAAAGGAACTCGTCACCATCTTCTTGAAGAGAGTTACAAGATTTTCGGAATAAGGCCGGTACTGCACAACGTTTCCGTTTATCACGATAGAATTCATATTCTTTAATTCTTCCACAAATTCATAGAAAACTTCGTCACCGGCTGAGGAGCTTATCATTCCGGTAAGAATCAATTCTGCTTCGGGTGAGCGATAATGGCCGATTGCACGAACAATTTCGACCCTTGCGTCGATAGGATTGATATGAAAATAGGCTTTCCTTAGCAGTTCTAATCCGCGAGGATCGAGGGATTCCCTGACTTCCTTCACGGCTGATTTTACTTCTTTATTGTCACCAGAAGCGAGCCTTCTTGCGACCAGTACAAGATTTAGATCATGCTTCCCGGTTGCTCTCTCATACATAGAATTTCGCTCGTGCAGAAGATGAATTTTACCGGGATCAATATTATGATTTGAAAAAAGGGAATAGCTGATAGTTATTGATAATATGACAAATATTTTTCTCTTCATGTATATATAATCGGACAGGCACTTAAGAAAAATAATTTTTAACTGAAAATTTATGATCCAAAATGCAAATAAACCGGTTTCCCAGAAAGAATTGTCCCAGCTTGTTGTCGATATATTCTTTGCTCCGCATGAGGCATTCGAAGAATACCTGAGCACAGAAACGGTTGGGCGGAGGGAATTGTTGACACTTCATTTTCTACTGTGGATGATCGCTCCTCTTTTCAAAATCGTGAGTAATCTGATCATTCTGCTTTTCAATACTTTCGTTCAGGATCCGAATTACCAGGGGAAAATATTCTCCGGAGTCTTGAGTTCTTTTCTTATATATCCAGCCGTAATTTTCATTGTCTCAATTCTGGATATTCTTCGTGTCTATTACCGGAAAATTAACCGCGTTGAAAACGAAACGTTGCCTGCACATGGGATACTTCTGATTGCATTTTTACCTTTTAGCGCATCATCTATTTTCTGGATATTTCCGCCGCCGGTTAATTTTATTTTTATCCTCATTTCTCTGATCTATTCACTTCAACTTTCCCATTTCGCACTCGAGAATATTTCAGGATACGACAAAAAGCAATTTATGTTTTTTGGATTGATTAGTTTAATATTTCTTTTATCAGGCGCCGTCTTTATCAGTGCAGGTCTGAACATTTTAAGGATGATTTTGAATTGAAAATATTTCTGATCGGAATCGGCGGAATTGCAATGGGCAACCTCGCTTATATGTTAAAATCAATCGGTCACGATGTTTCCGGTTCTGATGAGAATCTGTATCCACCCATGTCGACAAAATTGGATGAATGGGGATTGAATCCGAAAATAGGTTACAATGCCGAGAATGTCAGATCTTCCGATCTGGTAATAATCGGGAATGCCATCTCCCGGGGAAACCCGGAATTGGAAGAGGTGCTTAACACTGGGATGGAATACATGAGCATGCCTCAGGCAATCGGACATTTTTTTCTGAAGAAAAAAAAAGTCATCGTGATTGCCGGGACACACGGAAAAACTACTACAACTTTTTTGCTTCATCATTTATTAAAGGAAACAGGCTTTTCGCCAGGGCTTTTTGTTGGTGGAATCAGAAAGGATGGATTACCCGGATTCGAAATAGGGCAAGGAGAATACTTTGTTATTGAGGGAGATGAGTATGATTCTGCTTTTTTTGATAAATCTTCCAAGTTTCTTCACTACAAACCCTACTATCTGATTCTCACTTCGCTCGATTTTGATCATGCTGATATATTTCCTGATCTCGAATCTATAAAAGTAATGTTCAGGCGGGTGCTAAACCTCGTTCCATCGAAAGGAAAAGTATTTTTC
>JAIOQL010000137.1 GCA_021413405.1 Leptospira sp. | reverse complement strand
TGCTTTTTTTGCGACACCGATAGTATATTCTGAAGGTCTTGTAAAAGATAAGGGAATGATCGGGTTTGTCGTTTCGAATCTAAACCCGGTTTCCTTTTTTGTAAAAATTTACCGGAATGCTTTAGTCGGCACTGAGGTTGTAACTCAGACAGAGCTGATTTCCGTTGCACTTATTTCTATTTTAGTATTCTATTCCGGATACTATATCTTCTTAAAAACGAAATCCTTTATTGTAGATATGCTTTGATATGAACGCAATAGAAGTGAAAGATCTTTTCAAAGGGTACCGGCTTTATCCGTCCAGAAAGCATCTTCTTCTGAGTGCTATTCCTTTTTCCAGAAAGAGATATAATGTGAAGTGGGCACTACGTAAAATAAATCTAATTGTACAACCTGGAGAATCTGTCGCTCTTTTAGGAGTCAATGGGAGCGGGAAGTCCACATTGCTTCAGGCACTGGCCGGAATAGTAACTCCTGCGAGTGGAGACGTTAGACGACACGGGAGGATTGCAGCGCTGCTGGAATTAGGCGTCGGTTTCAATATGGAATTGTCAGGAAGACAAAACATTTCTCTAACAGGTTCGCTTTGGGGATATCCGGAAAAGGAATTGAAGGAAAAAGAAAGTGAGATTATTGATTTCGCAGAGATTGGAGAATACATTGATCAGCCTGTAAAAACCTATTCATCCGGGATGTATGTCAGGCTGGCATTTTCAATAGCGATCAGCGTTAATCCCGACATTCTTCTTGTGGATGAAGCTCTTTCGGTTGGGGATGCTTATTTTCAAAGTAAGTGTTATAAGCGTTTGTCCGAATTAAAGAAGCTGGGTGTAACACTGATCTTTGTCAGTCATGACATTGTGACCGTGAGACAGGTTTGTGATAGAGCTGTTCTTTTGCACAAAGGACGGTTAATCGCTGACGGAAATGTAGACACTGTTTCCGATCTTTATACTGCACTAATAATGACAGGTTCAAATCCATTGAAACCCGGGAAAGGAAAAAGGAAATCTTTGGCTGACTCTAAAAAATTTCCGGTCATTTATGGTAACAGGAAAATAGAAATTACAGGGTACAGTCTGGAAAGATCCCCTTCAAAAAAAAAGGAATTGATTCCTATTCATGAAAAAACACCTTTTAAAATTCATCCATTCAAATCGGAAGAGAAAGTTTACCTTTCAATTCAGATAAGAGCAAAAGAAGAGATTCGGGACAGTGTTACAACTGAGTTTATTATAAAAGATATAAAAGGGAATGACCTCTTGGGGTCTTCTACTTATTTTCAAAACCGGAAAGTCCGGTTAAAAGATCAGGAAACGAAAATAATTCGCTTCGAGTTAAAGCTTAACCTGACTCATGGAGACTATTTTCTGAATCTTTCTACGCACATCGGAGATTCGAACTTCGCGGGTTCATTTCATGTCATTGAAAAAGCTGCCTGTTTTCAAATCGCTGATTCAATACGAAGAGAGTTTGGATTGGCCCGGGGCGACATCCGTCTATTGGCATAGATTACATTTTGTCAAGAAAGAACGGTTTCAATTCCCCAATCTCCATTCGTATCTGGGTCATTTTATCACGTTCCCTGACAGTGACAGTGTTGTCCTTTAGAGTATCATAATCAACAGTAACACAGAAAGGCGTTCCAAGTTCATCATGCCTGCGATATCGTTTTCCGATCGCTGCGCTATCATCGTAGTCGGAATACCAGTGAAACCTGAGGGATTCGAAGATTACCTTTGCTTTCATATCCAGCCCATCTTTTTTCATTAGAGGAAAGACTGCGATTTTAACAGGGGAAATCCGTGGGGCAAGATGCAGGACAGTTCTCGTTTCTCCGTCATCCAGTTTTTCTTCCTCATAGGCATCGGACATGACGGCAAGAAACAGCCTGTTAAGTCCAAGTGCAGGCTCTATGACATAAGGGATATATTTTGTTCCTTTTACCTGGTCATGATATTTGAGATCCTGTCCCGAAAATTTTTCATGCTGAGACATATCATAATCAGTGCGTGATGCGACACCCCAAAGCTCTCCCCAGCCCCATGGAAATTTGTATTCTATATCTGAGGTCGCTTCACTGTAAAAAGACAATTCTTCCTTTGCATGTTCCCTAATCCTGAGATTTTCTTTTTTTAATCCAAGTGTATCCGTCAGCCAGTTCATGCAGTAGTCCACCCAAAAAATAAACCATTCTTTTTGAGATCCCGGCTCACAAAAAAACTCCATTTCCATCTGTTCAAATTCTCTTGTACGGAAAACAAATTGCCGGGCCATGATTTCGTTTCGGAAAGATTTTCCAATCTGGGCAACTCCAAAAGGAATTTTCTTCCTGCAGGCAGTGTAGATATTTTTGAAATTCAGAAAGATTCCCTGGGCCGTTTCCGGTCTGAGATAAATATCCAGTGATCCTTCTTCACTCGCGCCATGCGAGGTCTTGAACATCAGGTTGAAGTTTCTAGCCTCAGTAAATGTGCCTACGTTTCCACAGTTAGGGCATGGGTATTTCCCTGTCTTAATCAGGAATGTAAATTCGGTCGGATCCTTGAGTCCTATATTTTTATATTTTTCGAATTCCTCTGGAGTCATTCTCTCTTCCAAAAAGTGATCTACACGGATCCTCGTTTTGCAGGATTTGCAATCCATAAGAGGATCAGAGAAATTACTCACATGACCTGAAGCTTCCCAAACCATTGGGTTTAAAAGTATTGAAGAATCCAGTCCGACCACATCATCGCGACGATGCACAAAATATTCCCACCAGAGCTTTTTCAGGTTATTCAGAATTTCAATTCCATAAGGACCATAATCAAATGTATTTGACAGGCCTCCGTAAATTTCTGATCCCGGAAAAACAAAGCCCCTTCTTTTGGACAGGGCGACCAGTTGCTTTAAGGATCCTTCCTCTTTTTCTTTTGCCATAAAAACCAAATTTACGGATCAGTCCTGATAATAAAGTTTTTTCTTTTGCAGGGTATACTGGTTAAATAGTATAGTCAAATTAGTATTAAGAAAGCCGCGATGCCAGACAATTCTCGTAAACAGGAACCAAAAGCTGATGTGGATCTTAGGGATCACAAGGAAGATTTCATGCGTGGTGAGGAACTGAATAAGATGGAGAATCAATCAGCCACGAAAAGTTATAAAAAGCTTATTGAATCGGGTATTTCGTTCCTTTGCTGGATCAGTCCGTTCTTTGGTCTTGGGATCTTTTTTCCGATCGGTGTCCTGACATTATATACCCGCAATGTTCGCATTCGCGTTTCGGCATTCAATATACTGATTATCCAACTTTTTGCGTACATTGTTACATATCCCCTGGAGTTATATACTTATACAAGTGAGATCAATGAGCTGACTCTGAATCATTATATAACGGAGAACGTAAATCTATTCAAGGCCATGTACTCATTCGCAGGTCTCGCGACGCTAGTCCTTCAACGAAGATTTTTGATGAATCGGATTGATAGACTCAGTTTTCTCAAACAGTTTGAATTTGCCCGAAAATACAAACTCATGAATCTCGCCTATCTCATTATTCTTTGGGCGGTAGCTATAATCTTTACAGAGGTTATGCTTCGGAATGGCGATTCTTACAAATTCTCCAATATGCCCGTTCTGATCTATCGCGAAAGCTTGATCTATTTCCTTTGTGTACTATTTGCAGGTGCGTCGGTTCTTGGACAAAAAAATGTTTTTTTCTTTCTCCGTAAACCATTCCTTAGTCTTTATGTTCACTCTAAGCTGGATTCACCGACCCGGGATTTTCAAAGCCCTGCCTTTATTCGCAAAAGCAGGTTTGCAAAAATCCGGGAATACATTCTTCCGGGATGGGGACAGGTTTATCTGGGTAGATACTGGAAGGGATTTCCGTTACTTTTCATTTATCTGCTTTGCTTTTTCTTTTTTATTCTCGCTCTTTTTCTTTATATAGATCCTGTTTTATTTGTCCGGTTCATGAGCTCTTTAGGATTGAAACCGGGAATCTCAGATAAAGATCTTTTTCAGTTCACGAGTAATATTTTTATTCCTGTAGTTTTTGGAAGTTTTTTGATAGGTGCATATATCTTTGCCCAGTACATGATTAATAAATCCCTGAAGCAGGACAATCAGTCTGAAGAAGATCGGGGCCTTGATTATGGGTTTCTGAATAATATTCATCTTAGTTTGCTTATGCATCTCGTTGTTTTTTCTATAATTTTCATCATCCCTATCACTCTTCAGAGAAGCTCTTCGAAGAGTAAGACCGGGGAAAATTCAAAATCTCATTATCAACCGGAGAAATTTGAATTCTATTTCATTGATCCTGATATACCTGATGAAGTGAAGGATCTGAACGGCGGGGTTATTTCCGGGACCAAGACAGCATCACAAAAGGAAGGAATCAAAATTCCCGATGAAAAACCTTCTGATAATGGGAAGGTAAAAGGGTACGTTAAGCGAATTCGCGGCAAGAAGCTTCCCAAAACC
>JAIOQL010000123.1 GCA_021413405.1 Leptospira sp. | reverse complement strand
CTGTCCTGCTTTTTCCATTGACTTCTGCTTTTCAGGATTTGTAATTTTGCTATTGATATCAGTTTTCCCGATAAAATCCTTATGAACCTTAGACCATGTTTCGAGCATCATCAGGCTTGGCTCGAGATGGCATTGAATTCCGAAAACCCGGTTTTCATACGAGAACATCTGGTTTTCATACATAGAACCGGATAAAAGTAATTTTCCTGTTTTTGGAATAGAGAAGATATCCTCGTGAAGATGAAATGCTTCAATTTCATTTCCGGTTATGCCTTTAAATGCAGGTGAAGAAGGATCTTTGACTGTTACTTTTGAAAATCCGATTTCCGGTCCACTGATTCCTTTGTTTACTTCGGCACCGAGAGTTTTTGCCAGTAACTGCGATCCCAGGCAGATTCCGATCAGTTTGTGATCCGGATTAGAGAGAGAATCTTCAGCCAGTTGATAATACGGTTTAAAAAAATCCTGTTGCGCGGGATCTGCAACAGACTGCGGGCCACCCATGAAAATGATCAGATCAAATATCTGGTGCGATTCCGGAACGAGCTTCAGACCTTTTTTAAAAGTGTCGTGGTATGTAATTTTGATATTTTTTCTGCGAAGTGAATTTTCGATAATTCCCGGGCCTTCACAGTTGATAAATCTTACAATTAAACTTCTCATTGGGGTTTCTATCCTCCGATCATTCTTTTAATAAATTGAACTTTTGAATCTTTTGGAATTAAAACAGGATTCTGTTCTTCGGAAATCGGGCCAATGAAATTGTAAAACAGCCTCAGGGGCTGTGTCCTGAAGAGGAGTGTTTCCGGCATCCCGGTTACGAGACCCTTTCCGGGAGCTACCCTGAACGGTGGCTTCATTATGAGGATAGGTGCGAATATTTTTCGTTTATTTGAATCATCCTTCAGGATAAATCGTGCCTTTTCAGATACTTCTTCAAAAGACATTTTTTCTGAATTATCGACAATTGAATATGGATCAGTTACTATGTAAAACCTGGCCTTTTTTGAGATCTCGAGGTATTCATAGAGATGATTTACCACAGGTATTTCTTTGATACAGGGTACACAGGTAGGG
>JAIOQL010000122.1 GCA_021413405.1 Leptospira sp. | reverse complement strand
TCTTTGCTGTCTTTTTCTTCTGCGGTCAGGTTATCATACAACCTGTCGATAAATAGACCGATCGTTCCTATCGCGTAGACTCCACCTAAAACGGGAGCAGTTCCAACAAGAAATAACTGGTAGGCAATCGCGGAGTCCAGGATAAACATAAAAGTATCAGCCGGAATGCGGGAGGTAGATTTATCTGCATTCTGCCCCCGAATCACTGTCAGTGAAAAAGAAAGACAGTTCAGACAGGACACGAGGAGAATGATCGAAAGAAAGGATCTCATTAATATAGAAGTAAAAAATTTCGCTCTTTCTTCTGCAATGAGATTATTCGGATCATACAATTACACTCAGATGATTTAATTTCCGGAACAAACCGATTAAAAATTGTCTTTATATGACGTTTTTATAAATCCATATATTATCGGGGAGCTGGAATGCATAAAAAAAACACTCACGTAGTCATTGTCGGAGCCGGGTTTGGAGGGCTCCAGGCAATACAAAAATTATCGGCCTGTGAGGATATCGAGATCACCGTGATTGACAAAACGAATCATCATTTATTTCAACCGCTGTTATACCAGGTTGCTACTGCGGTTCTTAGTCCCGCTGACATTGCAATTCCATCCAGGTCACTCACAACAGATATGAAAAATGTAACTGTAATTATGGGGGAAGTGAACGGAATTGATAAACAAAATAAAATTCTTTTTTTTGGCCACAGATCCTTGAGATATGATTATCTTATCCTCGCGATGGGTGCGCGCACCAGTTATTTCGGCAACAAAAACTGGATGAAATATTCTATGGGATTAAAGTCTCTTTCGGACGCGTTAAAAATCCGGAAAAACATTCTGCTGTCCTATGAAAAAGCCGAACTTGCAGAGGATCCTGAAGAGGTCAGGGCTCTGTTATCTTATGTTATTATCGGAGGAGGTCCAACTGGAGTAGAACTCGCAGGATCACTTGCTGAACTGTCCCGGAGGATAATCACCGGAGATTTCAGAAATATACATCCGGAAGCAAGCCAGATAACTCTGATCGAAGCTGGTGACCGGCTTCTAAAAAGTTTTTCTGAAAAACTTTCGACTTTCACTAAACAG
>JAIOQL010000121.1 GCA_021413405.1 Leptospira sp. | reverse complement strand
CTGAATACATAGAATTTTCCCTCTTCTCCTTCACTATCTGCGTCTTCGGCACTGGCAATTCCGCCTGACGCAAGTTGCATATCCCTTGATATATAATTCAGAGTATCATAGACTGCATTTTTATAAAAATCATTACCTGTTATCTTATAGCACTCTGAAAGAGAGATGAGAAAAAGAGAATTGTCATAAAGCATTTTTTCGAAATGAGGTACGAGCCACATTTGATCGGTTGAATACCTGGACAATCCGCCGCCTATCTGATCATAGATTCCTCCTTTTTTCATTGCCTGAAGGGTTTGTTCAACCATAGATAGTGCTCTTTCGTTCTTTGTGAAATTGTAATAGATCAAGAGATAGGAAAGACCCATACTGGGTGGAAATTTATTCACCATGTTGGTCTTGAACCCGGCAAAGGTTTCATCGTAGAATCTATCATACATTTTGAATGCAGAATCAAAAACAGAGACATCCGGTAGGCCTGAATCTTCTTTCTTCAAACTTTCCGATTTAAGGTAATTTGTGAGTTCGTCGGCTGATCGTAAAATTTCATCCCTTTTATTCACCCAGGAATCATTCAGGATAGACAGCACTTCCACGAAACTTTTCCGTCCATACCGTTGAACGGGTGGAAAATAAGTCCCGCCAGCAATCGGGCGTTTGTCGGGAGTCAGAAAAATATTTAATGGCCACCCCCCCTGTTGGCCGGTTGCATGTAACGCATCCATATATATTTTATCTATGTCCGGTCTCTCCTCCCGGTCAACTTTGATTGATACAAAATAACTGTTCATAAATTTTGCAGTATTTTCGTCTTCGAAGGATTCCCGTTCCATGACATGGCACCAGTGGCATGTTGCATAACCTATCGACAAAAGGATTAATTTATCCTCGGAGCGGGATTTATTAAACGCTTCCTCTCCCCACGGAAACCAGTCCACAGGGTTATGGGCATGCTGCAACAGGTATGGACTTTTCTCATTGATGAGTCGGTTGGCTTTCATTACGGTATCCTTTTTGGGATAAACATACCGGGAAACGAGATTTTTTTGATCTATTTCGCATTGTATTGATTGCTAAATAGAGGTTTGTTAACTAAATGGTTATTTAATATTTAGAAATGAATAAATGAAGCGGGATATGTCAGGTGAAAACAAATAAGCTGTCAGTTTTATCCCGTTACATTTTCTTTTCCTTTCTGATTCTATTTATACCCGGAAACCAGCATGCCCAGGAAACTTTTGTTGATATCCTGAAAGGTCAGAAGAATTCAGATGCCATTTTCCGATCCCCGACCATTTCACAAAATCCAGCTTCAACAAAAGTTGTAAAATTGAGCCTGAAAGAGGCAGTCAATTATGTCATTGAAAATAATCTGAGCGTTAAAAATGCCAAGTTTGAACTGGTAAAAGCGGATTCTCTTCTTTTGAAAAATGATTCTAAATTTGCCTGGAAGGCTTCGGCCGGTGCAGAGAAATTTCAAACAACACTTCCAGCAAATGCAGTGAATACTTTGCCCGGAACCAGGCAAAGTAACGACAAATATAGCGCCAGCATCGAAAAACAGTTTGAAATTGGCACCTATTTCAAACTGGAAGCAAGCACTGTCCGGTTTGATTCAAACGCATTTGAAAGCCAATCGACTTCTGCAGCATTGAAACCTCTTGCAATTCCTCCATTATACACCGGTGCAGTGGGGATTACACTGACACAGGAACTATTAAAAAATAGCTTTGGAAAAGTTGAAAGGAACACAGAAAAGATACTCGGAACACAGGCTGCAATCCAGAGAGAGGAAATTATTTTTCAATTATCAAACCTGATAGTGCAGGTTCTGGTTGATTACTGGTCCCTTTCGATCGCGGATTCTGCTGTCAAAACATACCAAAAGCTTCTGGAAAATACGAAAAATATCAGGGATTTGACAAGAAGCAAGCAGAGAATCGGGCTTGCGGAAAAGTTTGAGACAAGCCAGTGGGATGCGCTGGCTTCCCAGGTAGAAAGTCAGTTGGAGAAGGCAGTCCTCGATAGGACGGAAATAAAAAGAAAGCTTTTACGCGTGCTGAATGTTGATCCATCTTCCGAAGTGACTGGACTCACAGATCTGAATGAAGAGATTCCGGCAGATTTAAATATGGAAAAAGATCTTGATTTCGCCTATCGAATGAGGATTGATTTGAGGAATGCAATCAGGGAAAGAGAAATCGCTGATTTACAGTTGAAAAACGCTGAGTTTGATGAAAGACCATCCCTGAAGGTTTCGGGATCCTATAGTTCGAGGGCACAAACGCTCATTTCTCCACAGGAAAATTATTATGATACGAA
>JAIOQL010000120.1 GCA_021413405.1 Leptospira sp. | reverse complement strand
TGTCTCCTGCCTGCTTCCCTGATCAGTTTTTCGGACTGTATGTTTACAAAAGCAGATAAACCCGGAATTGCAATGCTGATTCCTTTGAAGTGCGATCTACTGAATCTTTGCGATAAAAAGGATACGAAATTTGGAATGATCGGGGATAGCTGGACTGATCTGATCAGCGGAACCCCGGCTGTCCGCGACCTTCATGACCAGCTTGTGTATAAATGGGGATATAGGATTAATGCGGATGTCCTTGCAGGACGAAAACTATCCGATGTGACAAATTCCAAAAATCATCTGAAAATGATCCGTGAAAATCCGCAGCTCGAATTTGTTCTCGTGAGCCTTGGCGGGAATGATCTGCTCGATGAAATCGGAAAATATTCTCTTGGGGAATTGTCAGGAAAGGATGAACTCGGAGAGCGGCTTGGCATTCTGCGAAGTGAAATATTGCTTATGATCGAAGAAGGGAATTCGCTTAAGAAAAAACTTTACGGAGGAGAAAATCTCAAATGGATCTTTCATTCTTACGATTATCCGAATCCGTCAATAGATGGAAAATGCATCCGCGGGATTCTCGAATCCGGAACAGGAGAGTTTTTACCGGATGCCTATCTCTGGCTGAGTAAGATCACAACGGGATGGGGAGATGTTGTATCTGGCATTCAAAAAGAAAGAACAGATCTTCAGTTCATCGATCTGAGAGGAACACTAGGCGGTCCTCCAACCTCCTATTCAAAGTTTATGCTGGATTGCATTCATCCAAATTCAGACGGGTTCGATCTGATCGGAGATAGATATGTTCTGGAATTGCAAAAAATTACTCCTGAAAAATTTTAGCGCCAATAGTTCCCTGAAAAAAACTTTACCGGATTACATCTTAATGCAAATCTAAGGCCAAAGGCGTAAAATGAAAGAGAAACAGAAATCGGAAGAATACTTAAAGTTCCAGGAAGATTTTTATTTTGAGGTTTTTAAAAGTGAAAGAATACGGGTGACTCTCATTGCCTGTTTTGCTGCTTTTGCATTTACTCTATGGGCAATCATCGGGGTGTTTTTTTCTGATGCCTTCGATCAAAAAGTAGGGATTCGTTTCCCGATCAGGTATATGCTCATTATTTTAGGATTACTGGCGGCATATGAAATTTTCGTAATATTCCTTCTGAGCCATTGCATAAATAAACGGATACATCTTCCGGAGCCCGGGAAATTCATGAACGCATTCATCGAAATATCAATTCCCTCTATATTCATTTATTTTCTTGTCCAGGCTGCGGGACCGATTGTACCGTTTCATTCTCCGCTAAAACTTCTCTATTTTCTTCTCATTGTATTGTCTGTTCTCAGGCTTAATTTTTTTCTGAGCTTTTTTACCGGAACTGTTGCAGCAATTGAATACTTCACTCTCGCAGTCATTTACCTTCCGGTTGGCCAATCTCTTTTTCCGGAATTGCCTTTATTTTTTAAATCGTACGTTCCGGTGATTTTCAATGCTATTTTCATGCTATTTGCGGGACTTGCCGGCGGGTTTGTCAGTAATGAACTTGCCAAAAGACTCGTTGCATCGCTCCAGCTGACGCAGGAGAGGAATCACATTGTAGGAATGTTTGGTCAGTATGTTTCTCCGTCAGTCGTGGAAAAACTTCTTGCCCAAAAAACAGAAATCCCGGCCGAAACAAGACATGTTTGCATTATGTTTCTGGATATACGAAACTTCACTTCGTTTGCAGAATCCAGGTCACCCGAAGAAGTGATCAACTATCTGAATTTTCTTTTTAGCAACCTGATCGACATTGTGAACAAAAATAATGGCATCATCAATAAATTTCTTGGAGACGGTTTTATGGCTGTATTTGGTGCACCTTTGTCCGATGAAGGGCGTGACGTGAAAAATGCGGTCAAGGCTTCCATGGAAATAGTTGGGGCACTTGAAAAATTAAATTTGAATGGTTCCATTCCCGACACGAAGATTGGAATTGGATTAAATGCAGGCGAGGCTATGACCGGGAACGTAGGCTCCATGGAACGGAAGGAATATACAATCATTGGAGACACTGTAAATCTTGCGTCCCGGGTAGAGCAATTGACTAAACAATACGATTCCATACTTCTTGTGACTGTGTCAGTGTATGAACAGGTTAGCGGGCTATATCCCGGGACAAAGCTTGCACCCGTAAAGGTGAAAGGCAGAATTGAAGATGTTCAGGTTTATAAATTAATTTGAAAAATCCGTCAAAACTCTTCAGGAACCTTTGGTGGCCGGGCTGCTAATTGTGTTGACTAGGAAGGCTTTTTATTGTATGATCCTGACCGGGTCAAATCAAATCCGGCGAGGAGTCCTGTTTCATCAATTTACAGTTTACAGAGACATATATCAGATTTCGATCTAATCACTATCCAAAATCTTTAACAACCGGAACTAATCCAAACAATGAAGAATCAATTAATAATAATCAGCCTGTTTCTATCGATTGCCTACTGCAAGGCGGATACCAAAAATTTATGTGATCTGGGGAATGATACATTCAGCCGGAATGTATTCATTATTGCAAATGCGAAAATGACAACCCCTTATTGTTCTTTTTTTCTGGATTTCGGTTCTCCTGGGATATCGGTAAAAAACATCCGGGACAAAGGAGTAGTGCATTCAGGATTTATTGTCGGAACTGCGACGGATAACCAGGAAATTTCTACAGTTGAAATCCAGATTGATTCAGGAACCTATGCCAAACCACAGGTAGTCTCCTCCCGGTTTGTATACACAGGAAATTCACAGTACCATCTTGTCGATTGGTCCTTTAAATTGCCTACGGGTACCAATTCGTGGAAAGACGGATCTTCCCACACTTTAAATTTTCGCAGCAGGGATACTGCGGGAAACTATTCCGTTTTGACTTCTCTTTCAGTCAGAAAAGGTGAGAACAAGGATATCAATGGCGACGGATTCTCCGATTCTGTTGTGTCTGCGAATACAATTGATACGATTTATATATTTCATGGAAGTACGAACGGAATAGCAGCAACTGCATATAATTCCGGTGTTACAAAAACTCTCGTTGGTGCCGGGGGAAGTGCCTTTGGATGGGGGGTTGGTCTG
>JAIOQL010000075.1 GCA_021413405.1 Leptospira sp. | reverse complement strand
ATCCGAACTTCGACATAGCCGGAAGCTTCTGGGACAATAAAAATAAATCAGGAATTCTTGCGGGCGATAATTCAGTCCTGAGACTGGTTGCAGGTCTGAGAAGCGTGATCAGCGCATCATATCCTTCATCCATTGATCCCGGCTACAAGGTACTCTCCGACATAGGCATCAGCACTGGAGCGGTTGGCAGTAATTTTAAACAAATTCAGGACGGGCTTTTGCAAATTGATGAGGAAGTTCTGAAAAAAGCACTCGGCGATAATTCCGAATCAGTCAGAGAACTTTTTGCATCAGACAACAATTCAGACAGCAGGATGGATGACGGTGTCGGAATTCAGGTGCTTGAACATATCAAGCCTTACACGCAATACACAGCGGGAGTGTTTACCAGTAAAATTAAATTCGCAGAGGATTTGATGACTGATAATACAAAGAAAATAAAAAACTACGAATCTCATTTGAGCGGATATGAAAAGAAATTGAAAACAAAGTTTATGTATATGGAACAGGGAGTAGGAAGAAATAAGGCTGTGGGAGACTATTTGCACAATAATCTTAAGGCAGGAAAAGATTAAAATTCTAAAGAGGAAAATATGGAAATTTATATTAATGATGAAGTTCTGAATGGTAAGCCGGATAAAGAAAGGAACATTGCTGAAATCTTTGATGAGATGAATAAATGGGCGGAGTCCCAGGGAAAATATCTTGTCAACTGTCTCGTTGATGGGAAAGAAATTGATAAGACGCGCATGGAGAAAATACAAGTGGATGGAGCAAAGCGATTGGACTTTTTCATCGGCGAGGAGCTTGATATGCTTCAGTCCAGTCTTTATGAACTTGATCAGTATGTTGATAAGATCGGGAACACAATTTTAGGTCGGGATTCCCTTACTGAAACAGAACATAATGATCTGATTGAAGGTTCAAACTGGATTCAAACGGTGCTAAACTCTGCGCAGAAGCTTTTGCGGATTGATTATTCAAAAATTAAACCGCTCGGAAAGGGAAAAACAGTCGATTCAATTATCGTTTATCTTGTCAACTTTTCCGGAAAACTGGATTCAGTTTCAGCCATCGAAGAATACATTGAAAATCTGCGGGATTTGAAATTGTTTATCATTGATCTGATAAACCGGACTTCAGCCCTTGATATGAGCCAGGAAACGTTATTCGAAATCATTAATACTTTCAGCAGTGGAATGGATTCCTTGAAAGAAGAATTTATAAAAGTAAATGAGAATTATCAGTCAGGCAAAGACATAATTGCAAATGAATTATTGACTCATGCTGTCGGAAGATTAAACATTTTGCTGACCGGTCTGATTTCGTTGGGAAATTGCATTGAATGACATTCTCGCAAGAGCCGCGAAGGCTCTCGAAGAAAATGATATAGTCCAGGCCGGGGACATATTGGAGTATGAACTCCCTGATAGCTTAGATAGCCTCGTGCCATTTCTAAACGAAATTAAGGAAAAAATAAAAGGAACTAAAGATTCAGGTTAATAAAAACCTGTAGGGCTGATTTTTTGGCAGGGAATCCTGCCTTTTTCTCTAACGTTTGCATGATCGGGATCGAATTGACGCAGCACAGGTTGCAGGAACTCCAACATCCTCAACCACCTGATCCATCTCGAGCAACCAGGAACTCTGACTTTCTTATTCATGTGGGCAGAAGTTTTTTAGGGATGCTTTGTTTTGAAACAGTCCTTCCATATCAGAAAAAATGAATCTCACAGGAAGCCTTCAATGCGCAGCATTACGAAATTTACAAATTCAATAACCATTCTCATAGTTTACACTTTCCTGATTCCAGTCAAAGCTTCTGATTTTATCAAAGTTTTGACCGAAACAGAAGCCCTGACCAGAACGGCGCAGTTGAAAAACATTGACTATTCATTAAACATTGACCTCACCGGGGAAACCGAGTTTAAAGGAATCGCGAAAATAGAATTTGATTTTACCAACCGGAAGGAATCTCTCCGCATTGATTTTTCCGGAGGAACGATTAACGAATTCAAAATCAACAATCAGTTGTTCAGCGGCTATGAGGTGGAGAAGCATTTCATAAGAATACCGCCTAACGTATTAAACTCCGGCAGAAATCAGATTTCAATCAGTTACAAACGGAATTATGACCGGACCGGAACCGGGTTGCACCGATTCAAGGATCCTGAGGATGGCGGGATCTATTTATATACTCAATTTGAACCTTTTTCCGCTAACCAGCTGTTCCCATGTTTTGATCAACCGGATCTAAAGGCGCATTTTAAACTGACAGTCATATCTCCCCAGGATTGGCAAATAATATCTGCAACATTCCCGGAACATGAAACAAAAATGAAAGATAAAAGAAAGGAGGTTTCCTTCCCCCAGACTTTACTTATCAGTACATACCTTTTTTCGCTTCATGCAGGGAGCTACAAAGTTTTTGAAGAGAAATATGAAAATATTCGACTCCGCTTATATGTCAGGAATTCTATTTCAAAATTCATAAACCAGAACGATTGGTTTTCATTTACAAAATCAGGATTAAAATTTTTTCAGGAGTATTTCGGAATACCTTATCCTTTCGGAAAGTATGACCAGGTAATCGTTCCGGAATTCAATTTCGGCGCAATGGAAAATGTTGGAGCCGTGACTTTTTCGGAAAGATTTGTTAATAGATCTTCTCCTTCCCGAAAAGACCGGCAGCTACTTGCCAATGTAATTCTCCATGAAATGGCTCATATGTGGTTTGGAAACCTTGTTACGATGAAATGGTGGAATGGGCTCTGGCTGAATGAAAGCTTTGCCACATATATGGCAGCCATTGCTATGGAGAGGGGAACGGAATTCAAGGAGTCCTTTCTACTATTCTATCAGACGATGAAAGCAGGCGCCTATTTCGAAGACGAACAAATAACAACTCACCCGATAGAAGCACCGGCACGTGATACCCGGGAAGCATTTGCAAACTTTGACGGAATCACATATGGAAAAGGAGCGAGTGCATTGAAGCAACTCGCATATCTTATTGGAGAATCTAATTTCAAAAACGGTGTGAGAGATTATCTTAAGAAATATTCTTTCTCAAACGCAACAATTTCAGGATTTATCGGATCACTTTCAAATTCTTACGGCAAAGAATTATTGCCATGGTCGAAATCATGGATTGAAGAAGCCGGTCTAAATTCAATTAAAGTCAAATTTTCCTGCGATGCCGGAAAGATAAGCCTACTTGAAATAATCCAATCGGCTCCCGATCTTCACCCGACGATCCGACTGCACAAATTAAATTTGCTGATCCTTGTGAAAGGTTCAGGTAAAGAGTATTCATTTGAAATTAATTCCAGAAACAATCCGATCCGTTCACTTAAGGGCACACCTTGTCCCGATTTCGCATATCCCAATTACCTGGATTACGATTATTCAAAGATAGAACTCGATCCGGTTTCACTAAAATATGTTCCGGAAATCCTAAGCAAATCCAATGATTCATTCCTGAAAACAATGCTTTGGAAAAATCTTTGGGATATGTATAAAGATGCAAAATTAAGCCTGCAGGAATACACCAGAATCCTGTTAACTGCGTCATCGCAGGAAGAGGACAACACCGTGATTCAGGGAATTCTTGCAAATATCGGATCCCTCAAAAAATACATTAATAAATATCCGGAACCGGATGCGAAAAATATTCGCATTAAACTGGAATCTTTTTTGTGGGATAGAATTGAAAAACACGGTGCAATTGAAACAAGGAAACTTTTTCTGGATTCCTACATCCAATTCGCTCAATCCGAAATTTCTTTGAACAATCTGCAAAAGCTATATGCAGGAACATTAATTCTGAAAGATATTGAAATCGATCAGGATAGAAGATGGAATATTGTTTATTCACTTGTGG
>JAIOQL010000119.1 GCA_021413405.1 Leptospira sp. | reverse complement strand
TGTTTGTAAATTTTAAAATATCCATAGCTTCCAGGTAATCATATCCCCTGATCTCATCCGCAACAAGGCGAACCTTGCGGGCTGAAACCCTGACATATTTTGCAACTGCTTTTGCTTCCATTATTTCTTAACCGCCTTTTTATCCGCAGCCGAATGTCCTCTATAAGTTCTTGTTGGAGAAAACTCACCCAATTTGTGTCCGACCATATTATCGTTGATATAGACCGGGATAAACTTATTTCCATTGTGAATCATCACAGTGTGTCCTACCATGTCCGGAAATATCGTGCTTCTTCTGGACCAGGTTTTGAACGGTTTCTTAGTATTTTCTGCATTCATCTTTGTAACTTTCTTCATTACATGATCATCAATGAACGGGCCTTTTTTTAAACTTCTGGACATTTATTAATTACCTCTATTCCGATTGCGCTTTCTGCCCTGCACTATAAACTTAGAACTTGGCTTAGCTTTTCTTCTGGTTTTATAGCCTTTTGTCGGTTGACCCCAAGGAGAAACAGGATGTCTTCCTCCAGAAGTTTTCCCTTCTCCACCACCATGCGGATGATCAACCGGGTTCATTACAACTCCGCGAACCTTTGGTCTTCTTCCAAGCCATCTTGCCTTTCCGGCTTTCCCGATCGAAACCAGATTGTGATCTTTGTTTCCGAGGATTCCAACAGTAGCATAGCATTCTTTTCTGATTTTTCTGACTTCACTAGATGGCAATTTAAGACTTACATAGTCCCCATCTTTCGCAGAAATAGTGGCAAACCCGCCTGCTGAACGGACAATTTGCGCACCTTTACCGGCGCTCAATTCTACATTATGAACATCTGTTCCAGGAGGAATTTTACCTAGTGGAAGGGAATTTCCCAGTTTAATTTCAACATTCTCACCGGATGAAATATTATCTCCGACTTTCAGACCTTCGGGTGCGAGAATATATGCATACTCTCCGTCTGTGTAACAAACGAGTGCAATAAATGAAGATCTGTTCGGATCATATTCAATTGTCTTTACAACAGCATCAATGTTCTTTTTATTTCTTTTAAAATCAATAATCCTGTATTTTCTTTTTACACGCCCGCCTTTCCTGCGAACAGAGATCTTTCCACCATCACCTCTTCCTGCTTTATAATTCAGCATCATTGTCAAAGGTTTGTATGGTTCATCTGCCGTAATTTCGGCAAAATCCAAAACTGATTTGTAGCGGGTTCCGGGTGAAGTTGGTTTATATTTTCTTATTCCCATTATTTCACACCTTTTCCAAAGTCAAGAGTTGCTCCATCATTGAAAGTAACGATTGCCTTTTTCCAATGCGGTCTCACGGACAAAGAATTTCGAAATTTCTTATCCTTACCTTTAAAAACCATTACATTAACAGAGGAGGCATTGAGATTATACATTTTCTTGATTGCCGCCTTAATTAATGTTTTATTTGCACGCGGGCTAACCTTGAACGCATACTTCACGGTTCTTTTCCCGATTTTTTCCCCAATAGTCTCAAGCCCCGCTGATTTTTCGGTAACAAGAGGAGCAATAATTACGTTTTCTAAATTCATATTACTTACACTTCTTTGTAATGTTTTTCCAGTTCACTAAGCGCGCTTTCAGTTATA